>RDYY01000334.1 GCA_004293505.1 Sphingobacteriia bacterium
TTTCTTTGGGGATGGGCAATTTTAATTTGTAAGCCACCCGAATGGTCAGGTTGTCCAACAAATTGGGTTGCACATAAGGAGAAATGGCTTCTGATTTCAATACAATGGTGTATTTCTGCTCGGCCACAATCTCTGCCAAAGCTTCGGCCACTTTCAAGCGGTAAGGGTTCACCAATTGCTCGTATTTGGCTTGTTCCATTTGCTCTTGGTACTGCTGCCAGTTCACCAATTGGTAACGCTTTTGCATCAGGTCGCGGGTAGCAATTTCACGGGCTTTCACGCTCATGCCAGCAGAATCTTTGCGGAACAAGCTGTCGCCTCTTTGAAATTCAGCCACGCGGAATTTGTATTCCTCTTGCAGCGAATCCATGCGGTAGCTGTTCATCAGGGTATCAATTTTACCGATACCGGGGAAGAGCGACAGGGCATCATCAAAATAACCGATTTTGGTAGCCTGCGCTTTCACATCCTGACCGGCCAGTAAACCCAAAGCCAGTACCGCCACCACGAAGAGATTTTTCATTGTTGAGGTTTGTTGTTGTTTTTAGTTTTTGATCCCCAGTTCGCGCAACACATCTTCGCTGCGGTCCAGTTTGGGGTCGGCAAATATAATGGTAATTCCTTCACTTTTGTCCAGTACAAAGTCGTAATTCCGCGCCACAGCTATCTTTTGGATGGCGTTGAAGACCTTGTCCTGTATAGGTTTAACAAGCTTTTGTCTTTCCTTGAACAGATCGCCTTCGTAACCAAAGCGCCTTTTTTGCAATTCGCGCACTTCTTTTTCGCGCACAAACAATTCGTCTTCGCGTTTTTTCTTCAACTCGTCGGTCAGCATGAATTGCTCGGCCTCGTAGTTCTTGTACATTTTGTCCAAAGCCAATTGCTTGTCGTCAATTTCTTTTTGCCACTGCTCGCCAATCACAGCCAATTTTTTGTCGGCTGCTTGGTAATCGGGCAATTTGCTGAGGATAAACTTGGTGTCGATCACGGCATAGCGCTGTTGGGCGTTCAGTCCCAGCACCAGGGCCAGGGAAAACAGAGCAGAAAGGAACAAAGACTTCATACCTAATGGTTTTTGCGGTTATTCCGGTTCAAAGCCCAGCATAAAGGTGAAGCGGGCAGCGTCGCGGAAAGAATTGTTTGGTGTAAACCTATCCAATCCTATGCCATAATCAAATCCGAGCAGACCAAACATGGGCAAAAAGAAGCGCATGCCCACCCCTACACTGCGGCGCAGCTGAAAAGGATTGTAGTCTTTAAAGCTGTACCAACCATTGGCCGCCTCAAAAAAGCCGAGGGCAAAAATGGTGGAACTGGGGTTCAAGCTCAGGGGATAACGGATCTCGGCCGTGTACTTGTTAAAGATGGTAAAATATTGGCTGGCCCTTTGCTGGTCGGGGTTTACACGGGGATTGCTGCTCTCGTAAACGGGATAACCACGGTGGGCAATGATGTCAAAACCCAAGAGCGCAAACTGGTTGGTCAAGCCCGCATCCCCCACTTGGAATCGCTCAAAGGGAGAGATTTGCAAGCTCTTGTTGAAGCGGCCCAGGGCCCCAAATTTGGCGGCAAAACGCAACACAAATTGTTTGTTGCGGTCTTCACCATGGGGTTTGCCCAAGGGCACAAACCATTCGCCGTTAAAGCGCCACTTGTGGTATTCGATCCATTTGTAGGGATTGTCCACGGGGTTGATGTTGCGGTCACCCAAGCTATAGGGCGGGGTGATCTGCAAGCTGGCCAAGAAATTAGAACCCGATTTGGGGAACATGGGTTGGTCCACGCTGGAGCGTTGCAAGGCAATCCTGAAGTTCAGGTTGTTCACAAAACCATTGTTGAGACCAGGCAGGTTCACAGGGTCGATGGGGTAATTGCTCAGTTTGTAGCGGGTATAGTTGATCCCCATGGTCAAACTAAAAAAGTCATCGGGCCATTTCAACTGCTTGGCAATAGAAGCCGT
>RDYY01000335.1 GCA_004293505.1 Sphingobacteriia bacterium
GTTAAAGCTGTGGACGATGGTGTTGCGTTCTTGCTTTTCGGCTCCTACGCGGTCCCACATGCCAATACAAGGTCCACAGGCGTTGGCAAATACAGTGGCGCCGATTTGGTCAAATACTTCCAAGAACCCATCTCTTTCAATGGTGTAGCGCACTTGCTCACTGCCGGGGGTAATGGTGTATTCGGCTTTGGTTTTGAGTCCTTTGGCCGCTACTTGGCGCGCCAAGCTAACTGCACGGCTGATGTCTTCGTAAGAAGAGTTGGTGCAACTGCCGATCAAACCTACTTCTACTTTGGTGGGCCAACCATTTGCGGCGGCCACTTCTTTCATTTTGGAAATGGGCGTAGCCAAATCGGGTGTAAAAGGCCCGTTCAAATGGGGCTCTAAAGCCGAGAGGTCAATCTCAATGACTTGGTCAAAATATTTTTCAGGTGAGGCGTACACTTCAGGATCTGCATTCAAATAATCCTTGATGCCATCGGCCAAAGCGGCCACTTCTGCCCTGCCGGTTGCAGCCAAATAACGGCTCATGCTTTCGTCATAACCAAAGGTAGAGGTGGTGGCACCAATCTCGGCACCCATGTTACAAATGGTGCCCTTGCCTGTACAACTCATGGCGGTGGCGCCTTCTCCAAAATATTCCACAATGGCACCGGTTCCCCCTTTTACGGTCAAGATACCTGCCACTTTCAAGATCACGTCTTTGGGGGCTGTCCAACCGCTCAATTTGCCGGTTAATTTTACCCCAATTAATTTGGGCCATTTCAATTCCCAAGGCAGGCCTGCCATGACATCACAAGCATCGGCACCGCCAACGCCAATGGCAATCATGCCCAAACCACCGGCATTCACGGTGTGGGAATCGGTCCCAATCATCATGCCACCGGGGAAAGCATAGTTTTCCAAAACAACTTGGTGGATGATGCCTGCTCCGGGTTTCCAAAATCCGATGCCATATTTGTTAGAAACCGAAGCCAAGAAATCATATACTTCCTTGCTTTCTGCATTGGCCACGGCCAAGTCCTTTTTGGCTTCGTTTTTGGCGGTAATCAAGTGGTCACAGTGTACAGTTGAGGGAACGGCTACTTTGGGCCGACCGGCTTGCATGAACTGCAACAGGGCCATTTGGGCGGTAGCATCTTGCATGGCCACACGGTCCGGTGCAAAGTCAACATAGCTTTTCCCCCTTTCAAAACCCTGCAGTGTTTGGTCGGCATGCAAATGGGCAAAGAGAATTTTTTCAGAAAGCGTCAGGGGACGTCCCAGGGTTTTCCGGGCTTGGTCAACTTTGGCAGGCATCTCAGCGTATACCTGTCGGATCATGTCAAGGTCAAATGCCATAGGTTAAAATTTGGGCGAAGGTACAAAAAAGACCTGCCTTGGCGGTCAAAAAATACCAAATTGGTAATAAGAAACTGTTTAAATTTGAGTAGTCTAAACACCCCCGTGTTTAAAACACAGGTCATGCAAAAAATCAGGGAATTTTTAGAGCTTCAATTTTTTGGTGTGTGCAGTGCCATTGGCGACAAGCTGGGCATGGCTTCTTCTCGCATTCGCTTGTGGTTCATCTACATCAGTTTTCTCACGCTGGGTTCTCCCGTTTTGCTCTACATGATCTTTTGGATGAACATCAAAGAAATCTTTGTACAAGGTCGCCGAAATCCCTTGCGGAATTTTTAACCTTTATGCTTTCTTGGCTTCTTTGGCCCAGGTATCTTTTAAGCCTACGGTACGGTTAAAACTCAATGCAGCACCTGGTGCTGGATTGTCGCGGACAAAATACCCTTTGCGCAAAAAT
>RDYY01000336.1 GCA_004293505.1 Sphingobacteriia bacterium
GTTGCCCCGAAAGGAGAAAGACACATTGGAAACGCCCCCACTCACTTTGGCCAAAGGCATCAAGCGCTTGATTTCGCGCGTGGCTTCAATAAAATCTACTGCATAATTGTTGTGCTCTTCAATGCCCGTGGCAACGGCAAAAATATTGGGATCAAAAATGATGTCTTGGGGTGCAAAGCCTACTTTTTCGGTTAGAATTTTATAGGCCCTGGAACAGATTTCAATTTTTCTGGCTTTGGTATCGGCCTGCCCCACTTCGTCAAATGCCATCACAATAACAGCAGCACCAAAGTCTTTGCAGATGAAAGCTTGTTCAATGAATTTCTCTTCCCCTTCTTTCATCGAGATGGAATTCACCACACATTTTCCTTGCACACATTTCAAGCCCGCTTCTATGATCTCGAATTTGGAACTATCGATCATGATGGGAATCCTTGCAATGTCGGGCTCGCTTTGCAACAAATTCAAAAAAGTGGTCATGGCACTCACGCCTTCCAGCAAGGCGTCGTCCATGTTGACGTCCAAAATTTGCGCACCGCTTTCTACTTGTTGGCGGGCAACAGATAAGGCTTCTTCGTATTTGTTTTCCTTGATGAGGCGGGCAAACTTTTTTGAGCCGGTCACATTGGTGCGTTCGCCTACGTTTACAAAATTGGTCTCGGGTCTAATGACCAAAGGCTCCAAGCCCGACAGGCGTAAAAATGGTGGTATGGTATGCATCTTATAAACTGGTGGCCAACACGGGAACTTGTCGCGGTGTTAGGTTTTTAACGTGTTCAGCAATGTGTTGAATGTGATCGGGTGTGGTGCCGCAGCAACCACCTACAATGTTGACAAATCCCGACTTTGCCCACTCTTCAATAAAGTGTGCCGTCTGGTGTGGGGCTTCGTCGTATTCGCCCATGGCATTGGGCAGGCCAGCATTGGGGTAGGCCGAGGTAAAACACCCAGCAATTTGGGCCAACTCTTCAATGTGGGATCGCATTTCAGCAGCACCCAATGCACAGTTCAATCCCACACTCAAGGGCTGGGCATGTGAAACGGAATGGTAAAATGCCTCTAAGGTTTGACCACTCAAGGTCCTGCCCGATGCATCGGTAATGGTACCGCTGATCATAATGGGCAATTCTGGTATGCCTTTTTCGCGAAAGAATTTCTTGGCGGCAAAAATGGCTCCCTTGGCATTGAGGGTATCAAAAATGGTTTCGATCAACAAGAGGTCAACGCCCCCATCCACCAATCCCTTGATTTGCTCCTCATAAGCTGCTGCCACTTCATCAAAACTAACGGCCCGAAAGCCAGGATTGTTGACATCAGGAGAAAGACTCAAGGTTTTGTTCAAAGGACCAATGGCACCCGCTACATATTTGGCTGGGCTATTGGGGTGCTTTTCATGGAAAGCAGCTACAGCGGCTTTGGCACATTTGGCAGCAGCCACATTCAATTCATAGGCCAGGGACTGCATGTCATAATCGGCCATGGCAATGACGGTGCTGCTAAATGTATTGGTCTCAATGATGTCGGCACCCGCTTCTAAGTATTGGAGGTGGATGTTTTGAATGATTTCTGGTTGGGTGATGCACAACAGGTCATTGTTGCCTTTTACATCACA
>RDYY01000337.1 GCA_004293505.1 Sphingobacteriia bacterium
GAACGCATGGTACATTTTGTGAGCAAAGATGCCATGGACATCAAAAACCTGGGGGAAGCCAATGTGCGAAAATTTTATGAACTGGGCTTGGCCAAAGACATTCCAGGGCTTTACCAATTGGATTATTCTGCCATCGGTCAATTAGAAGGGTTTGGCAAAAAATCCATTGACAACTTACAAGCAGCCATTGAAGCTTCTAAGGAGCAACCCTTGTACCGATTGATCTTTGCCCTGGGCATTCGCTTTGTAGGAGAAACAACGGCCAAAACCTTGGCCAACAGTGTAGAGCACCTTTTGGATTTTTGCAATAAATCCGAAGCCGATTTATTAGCATTGGAAGACGTGGGTACCAAAGTAGCCCACAGCATAGCTGGATTTTTCAATGAACCCGCCAACGTGCATTTGCTCAAAACCTTGGAGGGATTGGGGTTGGCACTCAAGAACAATTTAAAACAAGCCCCCGCCACAGGGGCTTTGGCAGGCAAAACATTTTTGTTTACGGGAACCCTTCCCACTTTAAAAAGATCAGCAGCAGAAGCCATGGCCGAAGCGGCTGGTGGGATTTTATTGTCGGGGGTCAGCAGCAAATTGAATTTCTTGGTGGTGGGAGAAGATGCCGGCAGCAAATTGGAAAAAGCCAAAAAAATCAATACGGTTCAAATTTTAAATGAAGCTGAATTCTTGGTCTTGATCAATGGCTCAGCCGAATAACTATCTAACATGATAAACAAAACTACCCTCCAATTCTTGCGGCAATTGCGCAAGAACAACCACAAAGATTGGTTTGATGAGAACCGGAAAGCATACGAAGCAGCCAAGGCCGATTTTGCTGGATTGGTGGGCGGTGTGCTCAAAACCTTTGCTGCCAAAGACCCCCTGCTTTCCTTGTTGCAACCCAAGGACTGTGTGTTCCGGATCAACCGGGACGTTCGGTTCAGCAAAAACAAAGACCCCTATAAAACCAACCTGGCCATGTACTTGGTGGCAGGTGGTAAAAAGTCCATGCTAGCAGGCTTTTATTGTCACTTAGAACCCGATGGCAAAAGTTTTATTGGGGGTGGTTTGTATGGCGCTGACGCCGAACAATTGAAAAAGGTCAGGCAAGAGATTGACTACAACTGGAAGGAATTTGAAAAAATCATCAAAGCCAAAAGTTTTGTCAGCACTTTTGGCGACTTGTCTCGAGAAGAAGGCATGGCCTTGCAAAGAGAACCCAAGGGCTATGAGAAGGACAACCCTGCCATCCATTATTTAAAACTCAAGTCTTTTGTGGCCACCCATCCTTTGGCTGATGCAGACTTTATGGGAGAAGATGCCACCAAGAAAATCAACAACAGTTTCACCGCGTTAAAGCCCTTGGTGCAGTTTTTGAACGAGGCCTTAACACAATAAAATTGTAAAGTGTATTTGACTGTTGGTATTTTATTCGTTTTGCAAGGTCCGTTCGGCTCTTTCAAATATTTTCTTCTCCTTCCAAGTATACCAAGGAAGAGGAATGAATTTTTTCAGCAGGGTATCAATGGTTCGCATACCGAATAAATTCCAAGCCCCTTGCAGTTTACCTGCCAAAGTGGGCTGAAGGGCCCTTAAACTAACCGCAAAACCA
>RDYY01000338.1 GCA_004293505.1 Sphingobacteriia bacterium
AGAATCTTCTCCCAGTTTGTACCAAATGGACTTTACTCCTTCAACGGCTCTGGTGTTTGGCAATGAGCACAGTGGGGTGTCACCCGCTTTTCGAGAACTGTGCACGGGTAATTTCATCATTCCACAAGTGGGCATGATCAGTAGCTTGAATGTATCCGTTGCTTGTGCTGTGACCCTGTACGAGGCTTTTCGCCAAAAGCATGCGGTTGGGCATTATGACAAGAAACCTACACTGACAACTGAACAAGAAATCTTGTTCAAATCTTGGTGTGCACCTTATGGGTTGTGAGTGGATTGGTTGCGTTGAGCAGCTTGTTGGTTCAAGGCTGTGATGCTTACATTTAATTCAAACCCAATCAATAAAATCAGGGAGTTGATGTAAATCAACAACATCAAGATCAAGACTGTTCCTATGGAACCATAGATTTTGTTGTAAGCGGCAAAATTATTGACCCAATAAGAGAACAATCCCGTGGTACCAATGGTGAGGAAGGTGGCCAACAGAGATCCGGGAGAGGCCAAGGGCCATTTCTCTTTTACAGAAGGGGCATAGCGGTATATGAGGGCAATGCCATAAAAAAACAAGAGGAAAATCACCAACCAACGCAGCCAACTCAACCAAATTGATTTGGAAGAAACCCGCCAATTGAATAATTTTTTAACCAAGACCACCAATTGCTCTTGACCCAACAAAACCAAGGCACTGGAAATCACCAAAACCATCAGCAGCAAGGTGAGGTGCAAAGCCCGGATCCGTTGGTGCAAGAAAAAGGTTTTGTTTTCTAAAATGGATTTGTCAAAAGTCCTGATCAAAGCCATCATGGCATTGGAAGCGTAAAACAGGATCAGCAGAAAACCAAAAGAGAATACCCCCACATTGCGGGTCACCAAATCTTCCAATAAATTTTCTATGAATTGTTTGGTGTGCGAGCTGGGACTGATGTCTTTGAAAATATCCAAAATCTGGGTCTTCAGATTAATGATGTCCGGCAAATAGGGGATGATGGAAAACAAAAACAACACAGTGGCCGGCAAGGCCATGATGAGGTTGAATGAAATGGCTGCTGCTCTCTCGTTTAAACCAATGGCTTTGACCTTGTCTACAAAAAACAAGACAACATCATACAAGGGAATGCCCCGGAAACCCGGCAAACGCAAGTGCTTGCTTTTGCGGACCACAAAAGCAATGGGAGGAAATTCCCAAATCAGTCTTTCCAGCTTGGTCAAGGCAATGGGTTTTTCTTTTGCATCAAACTGTCCAAGGCTTTTTGGTAGACCACGGCATAACGATCGTGGTCTTTGTAATTGCTGGTAAAATGGTGGAATCCCGAAAAGTCGCTCTTGGCCACAAAAAACAAATAGTCTGTTTTTGGGGCATCCAAGACCATGTCAATGGTAGCAGGAGAGGGCGTACAGATGGGACCTGGTGGCAAGCCCTTTACCCGGTAAGTGTTATAAGGAGAAGGGTTGCTTAAATATTTTTCATAAATGCGGGTCAACGCAAAATTATTCATGGCATATTTAATGGTGGGACAGGCTTGCAAGGGCATTTCTTTTTTCAATCGATTCAGGTATACGCTGGCAATTTTTAATTTGTCACTGGC
>RDYY01000071.1 GCA_004293505.1 Sphingobacteriia bacterium
CTATGCCAATTTGGGCATTGATGTGTTGCGCATTGACGCTCCTGCTTTTATCTGGAAAGAAAAAGGCACCAGTTGCCAAAACCTGCCCCAGGCCCATGCCCTCTTGCGCTTGATCAAAGCGGCTGTGCACATTGCCACCCCTGGCATGGCCTTGTTGGGAGAAGCCATTGTGGCCCCGCGCGAAATCATGAAATATTTTGGTACAGAGGATTTCCGCGGCAAAGAATGTGACATGGCTTACAACGCTACACAAATGGCTTTGCAATGGGATGCTTTGGCCACGGGCGATACAAGGGTAATGCTGGCCGCCCAACCAGTGCTCTTGGAAAAACCTTTGGGCAATACCTGGATCACCTACACCCGTTGCCACGACGACATTGGTTTGGGTTTTGAAGACAGCAGCATTTCTGCAGCGGGGTTCAATCCTTATGAACACCGTAAATTTTTAAAAGACTATTACGCTGGTGCCCTGTCCTATTCTACTGCGCGGGGGGCTTTGTTTTCGGTAAACCCCCGCACCCAAGATGCCCGCATCAGTGGCAGTTTGGCAGCCCTTTGTGGCCTGGAATCGGCCCTGTCCATCGACCCAGAAAAACCTGCAGAAAGAACGGCAGCCATTGAAATGGCGGTGCGCAAAATTTTGCTGATGCAAGCCATGAGTTTTTTCTTGGGTGGCATTCCCATGGTCTTTTATGGCGACGAATGGGGGGCTGTGAACGATTATAGTTTTTTGAACGATCCGGGAAAAGCCTACGACAACCGTTGGATGCACCGGCCTGTTTACAACTGGAAAAAAATGGCCCGCATTGACCACCCTGAAACGGTGGAAGCACAAATTTTTACCGGCACCCAAAACTTGTTGCGCCTGCGCAAAAAATTTTCCTGCTTGGCCGATCAAGCCAATTTAGTTTGGTTAACACCGCACAACATTCATGTGGCGGGCTTTGTGCGAGAGAACAAACAAGAAACCATTTTTGCCCTCTTCAATTTTAGTTCATCAACGGCTTACCTGACTTGGTATGCTTTTAAAGAAAAAACCCGCCCCGCCAAAACCCTGAAAGAGCATTGGTCGGGGCAGGTGCTTGAAGTGGGGCCAGACAATGAATATTTTGTGTTGGCACCCCACCAATTTGCTTTGTTATCGGTTACGGCTTGGGCTTAATCGGCCCCATCCGTTCGTGCGCGGGTGATGGCATAAGCCCCTACTTTTTTTCCTTGGGGCCAACCCCACTTCACAGTCGGAGCGGTAATGAATGCCCCCAAACAAGCGAGAGTCCGACGCTTCTTTTGCCATGGCGACATAAGCAGTGGCACGGCTGGGGAGGATATGTCCCAAAATGGTGGCAGCGGCCCCACTGAATGTAGAATGGCCCGAAGTATAAGCGGGGAAATTGGGCAGGCCTGTGGTGGTTTTGATGCTGGGATCCATTTGTGAGGGCCTGGGATTAAAGTAAAAATACTTGGTGTCCCAACAAGTGATGCCCGCATCCATCAATGACATGTTGAGCAAAGCCAAATTGCGGGCCCACCGCACTTCGCTGAAACGCGCTGCCACAAAGTCTTCTGCGGCAATGGCATTCCAGTGCCCGGGGGGCGTGTAAGTGCCCACCCCATCGGCCCAAAAATGAACCATGCGTTCTTGTTCGCGTGTGATGCCATTGGCAAAGGATTTAACCTCGGCCAATTCTTGTTGAAATTGTGGGCTGCGGGTAGAAGGGGGTGCGGGCGGTCGAATGGCAATGGTGGTGAGGGAGTCAAACAAAAAAGGCCTCACCCGACCAAAATTGGGCAACATGGGAGGTCGCTTGGGAATTTCCAAACTGATCCAAGGGGTTTCGTTGCGGGCAATGGCATTGGCTTCCAATGCGGCCCACTCAGCTGGTGTGCCCACGGCCCGGCCCATGTTGTCGGCACCAGCCCGCGCGGCTGCCCTTAAACCCACACTGCGGCCCAATGCTATACCGGCTTCCCAATCGCTGCGCACGATCATGCCTGCAGCCAGTTTGGCTTGCAACAATTGATCGGCTTTGGCTTGCACCAAAGCAATGTCGGCGGGAAACAAGCGGCGCATGATTTCCAAGGTAGCACCGGTTACCACGGCTTCTTCGCTGGGATAAGTGGGTTGGTTATTGGCGGGCAACAAAGCTTTCACCTGCGCATCAATTTGATAAGGTGCTTGTCTGTTGTACAAACGCCGATAATAGGCACAAGCCACCAAAGCATCGTACTGGGCTACGCTCAAATAGGCATAAGCCCTTGCCGAATAAGGCGGATTGGAAAAAGGAAATTCAGGATAGCCAAAAGGATTGGCAGCACTGGGAATGGGATAAGTGCCATCGGCGTTTTGCACGGGTGCTAGGTTGCGCTTGGCCACCAATTCACGCATGGTCTCGTTCCAACGCAAAACTGTTCCAGCGCCCCAGTAATTAATTTGTTCCAGTTGGCTGGCACTGATGTTTTGCTGCAAAGCCTTGATTTCATTGATTTCCAAAGCATAGGGTGCACCAAATACAGGCAAAGGAGCAGGCACCGTAAATTCATTGGCACTGGCCAACAAAATGGGGCGCCAGTCGCCTGCATTGGCATCGGTCTTGAGCGGATTCAAAACGGGAAAATCAGCTGAGCGGTCGTTGAGGCTTTTGTTGCAAGCAGCCAAAATCAATAGGCCGCCACACAAGATTGCCCAAGCCAATTTGGGTTTACTGGACATTAATTTATTTTTTGTCATCTGATTTTTGCTTGCGGTTAAAGTCTATGATGTAAAAGATACCAGCACCCCAGCTGGTGGTCTGGCCCATGTTGCGGCCTTCAAGGGTAAACATGGCATTGCCAATAAAGGAAAGTCCTTCAATGGAAGTCAAGGTATACTTGGCATTAACACCCAAGCGTGTAGCATTCATTTGGTTGCTCAAAAAAGGCATGTTGTTGCGGCTGATGTCAAATCCACCTTGGGACTGAAAGCGATCAAGCACGGCTTCGGCAATCAAAGTACTGCTGCGCCAACCCGCGCGCAGGTTGAGGTTAAGGGCATTGGGCATTTGTACCGTGCTGGTATAGTGCATTTGCGTGGTATAATAAGCTGCCCGGTCTATCTGGACCTTGCTGCGCAAAAAATACGCTGCAGAAGCAGTGGCAAACCAATTGCCCTTTTGGTAATCCAACATCAAGCGACCACTGAAATTTGAACTGCCCAAGCCAATGCTGAGGGGCAAATAATCTTTCACATAATTGGTCAAGGGCGTGGACGCACCGGCAATGCCATAAACACTAAAATATTGGTTGCCCTTTTTGATTTCCACCGGCATCCATTTCAAGTAAATGCTGCCGTCTTGAATGCCCGACATGCCCGCCAATGTACCGGCAGAAGCTTTGGTACTGATATAGGGAACAGCAAACAAAAGATTGAGGTTGTCTTTGAGGCCATAATTGCCCATGACCATGATGGCTTGAGAAGAGACCGTCCCCAGGTTGGCATTGTCGCGTTTGAGGGTTCCTTCCCAATAATTTTTCCAACTGTTGTGGCCATACATGATGCCTGTGCAAAAATTATTCTTGTTCATCATGATAGCGTCCACTTCTGTTTGGGCTTGGGCAAGGGCGGGCAACAAAGCCATCGTGGCGCCCACCCAAAAGCCCCAGCCTCGCTTCCGCAAAGCGCTGTGGGTAAAGGTTTTGTAAAGACTTATGGTAATCATTTATTTTTTCATTTTTAATTTGTCCGCAATGGTTTTACCAATGTCTTGTCCCATGCGGGTACTCACTACACAAGAATTGTGAAAATGCAGTCCGCCGTAGAAGCGGGCCCAATTGTTTTCATCGGCTGCATGGCGAAATGATTTAAAACTGCGGTTGGGAATCCCAAATTCCAATTCGGTGGAATCGGTATAGGCAAAATTGTCGCCAAACACACTGGTCAAGGCCTCTGCCGCTGCAGAAGAGATGGTAGAATGACCGCAAGTGTATTCTGGAAAAGCAGGGGTTTGCAAATAGGGCCGCCAATTCATGTCTATGTATTGGTTGATGACGGTTTCGGGCCGGGCTGTATTGTATTTGTATTTGACATACCAGCACTGGATAAACCCATCAAACAAAGCAATGGCTGTTTTGGCCGTGGCATAAACCGTGGTAGCAAAATCAGCATTGGCTTTTTGGGCGGCGATGCCGACGACACTCATCCAGTGACCGGGAGGAGAAAATTTTTTACTGCCATACATGACGTGCCCCGTAACATTCATTTTAAAAGGGTTGTCGTCCCAAAATTCGGCCATGTGCTTTTGTTCAGGAGTTAAACTGTCAATGGCATTTTTGATGGCCATCACGTTGGTATAGTACTCGCTTTTTTTGTCCGTCATGTTAAAAGGAGGCGGAGCGGGTGGATCAAAAGCACTGGCACTGTCGATCACCATGGGACGGATACTGGCCCAATGGGGTTCTACCGCTGTGGCATACATGGGTGGGGTGGGCACCCATCTACCGGGCTCTTGTTTGACCGTGTATTTTTCGGCCCCACGGGTTTGCAGGTAATTGTCTTTCTTGCTCCAACGAATGATTTCTCTTCCTATGCTGTCCGCAAATGCTTGACTGGCTTTTTCAACTTGGCTGCTCAAACCCTTTTCCCTTGCGGTTTTCAGGATGCTGTCGCGGTATTCACCCAAACTGCCTTCTGGAAAAGTAACGGCCTCCCCTACTTTCATGTAAGCCAGTAAAGCAGCCAACTCTACGTCCACTTCGGGGGTCAAAGCCAAACTGTTGACCTTGTCCAATCCCCGCAACTGTCCCCCCAAACTCTGGTATTGGTTGGGATAAGCTGCGGCCACTACTTCATAGCCCGCAATGGCCGCATAGGCATAATTGCGAGAAGCCACCATGGGCGGAAAATTATTTCCCATGACCACGGTATTTAATTCATGAACGGTTTGGCTATAGCGTTGGGGTTGGTGTAAAAATGTTTTGTATTCAGTAGAAGATTGACAGGCCCACAGCAAAATGATGGTACCTGCAACAATTAATTTGCGCATGGTTAAAGGACTAAAATAAAAAAATGGCAGATCCCAATGGCATGGGCTGCGCTAGAAAATCAGGCGGTAAAGAAAGAAGGGACTAAACAGCCGGGGGCCATTCGGGCAAGCGCAGAAACCCATTGTGCAAGGCTTCGGTGTTGGCTTTTCCGTGTGCAGGAAGAAGGGCGAGCCCGTTAAACTGCCAAGAAAAACAGTGATCATCCGCAAAATCTGAGACGGAAAACTTCACCGTGTGCTGCAAGGGGGTTTTGGCTTTTGCGCCAGTTGCACTGGATTCAAAATCGTTGGCCAACTGAAAGAATTGGTCGCGGGCATTTTGGATGCTGGCTTTTTCGATGTTGGGCAAACAATAGAGTTCTAAAGTATCTTGGTAAAAACGACGTTTCACATAGTGATAGGTCATGCCCTTGACTTCCATTTTGCCCTCGGCTTGTTCAAAAGCCTGGTCGTTGCGACCATAGGGCGTTGAAAAGGGAATTTTGATGTGCACCAAATCTTGGGCTGCATACACGGTCGCCTCAATTTGGGAGGTCAAGTTTTGCTCTGCTGCTTGTTCCAAGCCATAGCTGAGCAAACGGTACCCACCGAAGTTCAGCGCCAGAATGGCCAAAATGATGATGCTCAGTCCTTTTTTTAGCATGCAGTTGTTGGGTGAAGACAGCATCCCTTGGGATTCTGCTGCACAACTCAATATTAGTGGATTTCTGGTTTACTTGGCCGTGGCCACAAATGTTTTTTTATCTGGTCCAATGCCGGTGAGGGTTAATTTTTTCCAACTGGGAGGCAAGACCGATGGAATTTGGGTGATGCCATTGGGACCTATGTCCAGCCCACCAAAGCCCATCATGACCGATTGCAAAATCCCCCCCGCCCCAGTGGCAAAATAGGGATTGGTCCCGCCCTTGGTTTCGGCTATCACCCGAAAAGGGGGGTTGAGGTTGGGGACATAGGCGTCTTTGAAAAAATAACCTGCTTTGGTTGCATCCCCAATGCGCGAATAGAGCAAAGTAAAAATGGCCTGGGTCATGGCCGGCGTACCTTCTGTGGGTACACGGGCGGCATAATAATCCAAGTCCTTGCGGATCTGGGCTGGGTCGGTTATTTCTTTGAGGGGATAAGCCAGCAAATTCACATCGCCCTGTTTGATGCCCTCTCCTTTATAAGTAGCGTGTTCTTTGGTGACCCCATTTTCCATTTTTAAAATGGGGATGTTTTTGGCCACCAAGGCCCAATCGGCATCGGGCTTGTTGCCCAAAGCAAGCGCTGCTTGGGTAGCATATTGCAAAACCGCTTTGGCGGCGGCATTGGTCCAAGCATTGTTGTCTACGTTTTCGGCCCACTCATCGGCGGCCACTACATTTTTGATGTCGTATTGACCAGGCCCATTGCGTTCTACACGGCTGGCCCAAAAATCTGCGGCTTCTTTCAAAATAGGCCATCCCCTTTCTTTCAACCATTCTTTGTCTTGGGTCACGGCATAATAATTCCAGGCAGCAATGCCCACGCAGGCGGTGATGTGGTGTTCAAAAGGTCCACTCAAAGCCCAAACAGGTGTTTCTTCAACACCCGTGGCCGCACTTTCCCAAGGGAACATGGCGCCTTTGAAGCCATGGTTAAACGCATTGCGCTTGGCCGCTGTGAGGCGTTGAAAACGGTACTCCACCATGCTCTTGGCCATCTCGGGTTGCAAGACCAAAAGGGCCGGATACATCCACAATTCGGTGTCCCAAAAAACATGTCCATTGTACCCCAATCCACTGAGGCCCATGGGCGATGGGCTCAGGTCTGTGCCGGCACGGGAAAAAGAATACAAGTGGTACAACATACTGCGGATGTCTTGCTGGGCTTGGGCATCGCCTTCTACTTGAATGTCGCTCTTCCACAAATCGGCCCAGGCTTTTTGGTGAAAAGACAAGAGGCGATCCCGGCCTTCTAATTTGGCATAGATGGTCATGCGCTCGGCTTCGTTCAAGGGATCGTCGTGGTGGGCCGAAGTAATGGAACTGCCCACAATGCTGAAACGGTAGGTCTCTCCCGCTTTTAGGCTCCGGTTGAATTTCATCAAGTGCATGTTGTTGTCCCACATTTCATGGATCACACGGGGTTCCTTGCCATGGGCTTCGCCAAACAAAAAACTGTTGGACGCACACATCAATAATTTTCCCGTGGGGCTCTTGGCCGAAGAAGTCAAGAGGCTGATGGTCACGTGGGGCCGATCTATTTCGTTGTAATAATTCTGCACGTCTTTTAACGCATCGGGGGCTTCCATGACCGATGCTGCATTCAGGGTCAAGTCTTTTTGTGTGGTCACGGTCACGTCCATCAAGACCGTAAAAGGCAGGTGGCGCAAGGAATAATAGGTATAGCTGATCTTGGCTTTGTCGGCATATTGAAAACTACCAGTAAAGCTGGCCCCCTGCATGTTCAATTCTTGCTTAAAATCTTTGGCGTCAGCTGCGCCCAGGTTGCGGCCATCAATGCCCAATTGCATGTTGAGCAAATTAAAACTGCGCAAAAAATTGCTCACCCGGCCCCTGCCATACAAATCATAGGCACCGGCCAAGACCACGTCTTTTACTTTAAAGGGCTCGGGGGCAGATACAATACCTATCATGCCATTGGCCACGGTCACGCCATAATAGTTGGCGGGGTTGATGTTGGTGGCGCTGATCTTCCAAGGGTCTTGGGCATGGGCTTTGGGAACCATGGTCAAAAAGAGGGCCAAAGCGAGGCCAGAACAAAGGGCTTTCAATCGTTGCATAATCCTTATTTTGTGCCGATGAGGGCTATCAAATCTACTGCAAATTCTTTGGCCTGTATGGCTTTGTTGCTCCTGGCTGCTTGTTCCAACAACCAACCCTTGTTTCGTGCCCTCCAGCCCACGGAATCGGGGATTGATTTTGCCAATACCATCAACGAATCGGCCCAACTGAATATCTTGAATTACGAATACCTCTACAATGGGGGCGGTGTGGGCATTGGGGATTTCAACAACGACAGTTTACCCGATATTTATTTCACGGGCAATCTGGTGAACAATGC
>RDYY01000339.1 GCA_004293505.1 Sphingobacteriia bacterium
TCTTCAAAACAATGCTCACTGATCCAAGCCGAAATCTCTCCCCCAATGCCACCGGTTAAATTGTCTTCGTGCAAGACCAAGACCTTTCCTGTATGGGCCACAGCCGCTGCAATGGCTGCATGGTCCAAGGGTTGCAGGCTGCGCAAATCCAAGATGTGCAAGTCGGGTGACTCGGGCAAAGCTTGGTATTCCAAGGCCCAATGCAATCCTGCCCCGTAAGTAATGATGGTTAGATCGGCTCCTTGTTTGGCCAAATGTGCTTTGCCAATGGGCAATTCATAATAGGTTTCGGGCAAGGGGCCGGTGATGCTGCGGTACAAAGCTTTGTGTTCAAAAAACAAAACAGGATTGGGGTCATTGATGGCGGCAATCAACAAACCCTTGGCATCGGCTGGTGTGGCGGGATACACCACTTTTAAACCCGGCACATGGGTAAACCAAGCTTCGTTGGACTGGGAATGAAAAGGACCTGCGCCCACGCCACCGCCGGTGGGCATGCGCACCACGGTCTGGGCTGCCTGTCCCCAGCGGTAATGTATTTTGGCCAGGTTGTTCACGATTTGGTTGAAGCCCACGGTCACAAAATCTGCAAACTGCATTTCCATTACGCTTTTGTGTCCTTCCAAAGCCAAGCCCAAACAAACTCCTACAATGGCACTTTCGCACAAAGGTGTATTGCGGATGCGGTGTTTGCCAAAAGCTTCCACCATGCCTTCTGTAATTTTAAATGCGCCGCCATATTCGGCTATGTCTTGCCCCATCAACACCAATTGGGGATGCACTTGCAAGGATTGGCGCAAAGCTTCTGAAATGGCATCAATGAATCGGCCTTCTCGGCCTTCTGCCGCTGGTGCCAGGTCTTCCACTTTTTGGGGTGCATAAGGGGCATACACATCGTGCACTTCTGCTGCGGTATCCACCACCAAGGGGGCGTGGTCCTGGGCCAGGGCCAATTCGGCTTCAATCTGAGATTTAAAAGCTTGTCGCATATCGGCGATGTCCATTTCGGTCAATACCTTTTCAGTCAACAAGAACTGCTCGTATTTTTTGATGGGATCTTTGGCACCCCATTCTTCCATGAGGGCCTTGGGTACGTATTTGGTGCCACTGGCTTCTTCGTGGCCCCGCATGCGAAAAGTCATGCACTCTACCAAATAAGGCCGTTGGTTTTCGATGCAGTATTGCCTTACCCCTTGCAAGGTATCCAAGACGGTGAGGACATTGTTGCCGTCGATGCGCACCCCTTCCATGCCGTAGCCCACCGCTTTGTCTACCAAACTGTTGCAACGGTATTGTTCATTAACAGGTGTGCTCAAGCCATAGCCATTGTTTTCTACCACAAAAATGACGGGCAGGTTCCAAACAGAAGCCACGTTCAAGGCTTCGTGAAAATCTCCTTCAGAAGTTCCACCATCACCCGAAAATGCCAAGGAAACTTTTCCTTCTTGTTTGAGTTGGTGGGCCAAGGCCACACCATCGGCAATGGCCAACTGCGGTCCCAAATGAGAGATCATGCCGCAGATGTGGTGGTCTGCTGCCCCAAAGTGAAAGCTTCTTTCTCGGCCCTTGGAATAACCGTCTTGGTAGCCCTGCCACTGCTTG
>RDYY01000340.1 GCA_004293505.1 Sphingobacteriia bacterium
TCTGTGGTGGCACGGGCCAAGCGCGATTTTCCGCCCTTTACTTCTGCTGATAAGATTCGGCCCTTGCGGATCATGTTTTTCAATTGAAATGGAGGAGCAGAAGGCAGGTCACGGTCGGTGGCTACGGCAACCATGGTAAAATACTTGCCTGGCGTTTCTTCTTGTACATGCACATAAGGACCTTCCAAAGCCGTTCCTTTTTGGGTTTGTACATACCGCGTTACACTGTCGTGCAGGGCATATATTTCTGCCGTACTGGGCTCGTGGTCAAAATAAGTTTTGATAGACATCAAGCTGGAATAAGCTACCAATGCACGGTTCACGGTCATGCCATAGAGCTTTTCTTCTTGGTTAAAAAAGTTTACAGCCGATGCAAAAACTTTTTGCAAGGGTTTGTTCAACCAGACCATTTCTACCCAGCCCTTTGTTTTGCTGAACAGGTTTCCCGAAAACAAATACACAGCTGTTCCTTCCAAAAGCACTTTATCGGCCGATTGGGGCAGGTAAGTAATGGTGAGGGATGAAAGACTGTTGGCATTTTCAGATTCCAAGACCAAATTGTTGATGCGGGTGGATTTGGCCCGATAAGGATTACCCAAAACAGGCAAGGGGTTTGCTGTCCCAGCGGTCAAATCCCACATGCGGGGCCATTCGGACGGCGTACTGAAAACACGGGTTACTGCATCCGGTGTAGCATTAACCGTTGCCGAAAAATGGTTTTCGATGCGGGCGGGCAAGAACAAAGCCACCAAAAACAAAAGGCCAATCAAGGCAAGGAGGGCAGAGATAATTTTTTTCATGGGCTAAGGGTGCGCAAAAATATATCAGTTGGGCCGATTGTTCAAAGGGGTAAATGTTTGGTTGAATTTTTGGCCAATAGCCTGTCCTTGGGCTTTTCCCGCTTCAATGGCTGCCCGAAAATGGATGCCCCCATACAAACGACTGATGCCTGCCTCGTCGGCAGCGGCAGACAAAGAACCAAATCTTCTTTGCATGCCCAAATAAGGCAATTCAGTGGTGTCTGTAAAAGCCAGGTGGGTACCCAATAAGTTTTCCAAAACCGTTGCTCTGCAAAAGCGGGTTCCATTCGGGTTCCCACACTTGACGAATGACCGAAACGGGACGGATGGTTCGGCTGTGGTATTTCTCGGCCCAACAAGCAATGAAGCCATCAAAAATGGCAGCACTGCTCAAGGCAAAAGCTTTGGCTTTGAGCAAAGGACTGGCTGTTGCAGTGACAATGCTGGCTATGCCCATCCAATGCCCCACCGGCGTGGTTTTTTTGTTGGCGTAGGTCAAGTGTCCAGTGTGGGTGGTCACAAAAGGATTGTCGTCCCAATAGCGGGCAATGGTATCGGTGGTGGGATTGTTTTTTTTGCCTTGCTCGTACACTTCTTTCAATTCTTTGTAATAAACCGATCCAGGATGCAGGTCATGGGCAGGCGGTGGGGGTGGCGCCAGTTCACGCGCACTGTCCAACAAGAGTGGCAGGATCTTGGGCCAATGGGGTTCGGTGGCATCGGCATAGTCGGGTGGGGTTTGTTCCCATTTTCCTTTCTCGGGAAAGACCGAGTAGCGGGCCATGCCACGGGTTTCTTTGTAATGGTCAAGGGCAGCCCGGTCTAAAATAATTTTGGCCATGGCTTCTCCCCAAGCCATGGAAGCAGATTTTTTGGCAGCAGGCAAATGGGCAAAAAGTTCCATCGCTTTTTCTGCTGTTTGGCGGATACTGTCTTTGGAAAAAACCAAAGCGGTGGACACGCGGTAAAAAGCAACCAGACCAGCTAACTCCGGGTGAATGGATTGGCTGTCGGGCAATGCAGGCAAGGGTTTGAAGCCCTTTAATTGGGGCAAGAAAGCAGGTGCACTGGGATAAGCAGGCCGCTGGGCTTCATAATAAGCCAGGTTGGCATAAGCATACAGGCGACTGGCAACAGGCGGCGAAAAAATATCATAGACAATCACTTCGGTCAAGCGGGCCACACATTTTTCTTGTGGATAGATGCCTGATACGGCAAGGCTTTGTTGGGATTTGTTTTGACAAGCCCAAGCATTGACCAACAAGCACACCAACAACAATGCCCGGGATTCAATACGCATGTTCAATGATGGCTTTGATTTTTTCTTTGGTACTATCGGGTGCAAAAGCATGGCGAATGGCTTCTAAATTGGTTCGCTTGAAAAAAGCAGGTGTCCAGTGAAAGGTCTTGGCCATGACTTCGTATTCATGGGTCAAATTGATGGGGGCAACTGTACGGGCATCGGTATTGATGCCCATGGAGATGCCCGACAAATACAATTGGTGGGCGGGGTGATCGGTGATCTTGTCAAAAACATTCACTTGGATATTGCTGGTGGGACAGACTTCTAAGTGGATGTCGTTTTGTTTTAAATAGGTCAATAAAGAGGGGTCTTCTGCACTGCGCACCCCATGGCCAATGCGTGTGGGTTGTAGTTTTTTCAAGGTCTCCCACACGCTTTCAGCTCCCTTGGCTTCACCCGCGTGGGCTGTGCAAG
>RDYY01000341.1 GCA_004293505.1 Sphingobacteriia bacterium
TGCCGCTTCTGCTTCAATTTCCAACAGCTTTTTCTCCTCAAAAGGTCTTTTGCCAATCAACTCTTCTACATCGGATTTGTGCAAGACTTCTTTGAACAACAATTCTTTGGCCAAGATTTCTACCTGTTCTTTTTTCTCTCTCAACAAAGACAAGGTTCTGTTGTACGCATCATTGATGATGCCTCTTACTTCTTCGTCAATGATTTTTCCGGTTTCTTCGCTATAGGGCTTGGTAAAGCTGTTGTCGGCAGCAGGATCGTAGAAACTGATGTTCCCCACTTTCTCGTTCATGCCATAGGCCGTTACCATGCTGTACGCAATGCGGGTGATTTGTTGCAAATCGTTGGCAGCTCCAGTTGAAATTTTTCCAAAAAAGATTTCTTCTGCTGCCCTTCCGCCCAAGGTCATACAAATCTGGTCCATGAGTTGGTCAGTATTGTAGAGGTATTGCTCTGTGGGCGTGTACTGCGCATAACCCAAAGCAGCAGTACCACGGGGCACGATGGTTACTTTCAACAAGGGGTAAGCATGTTCTAAGTACCAGCCACAAATGGCGTGGCCAGCTTCGTGGTAGGCAATGATGGCTTTTTCGTGGGGAGCAATGATTTTGTTTTTCTTTTCCAATCCACCAATCACGCGGTCAATGGCATCTTGGAAATCACTCATGTCCACTGCTTCTTTCCCTTTGCGCGCCGCTATCAGGGCGGCTTCGTTGCACACATTGGCAATGTCCGCACCCGCAAATCCTGGGGTTTGTTCTGCCAGCTTGTGCAGGTCCAAGGTTTCAGACACTTTGATGGGGTGTAAGTGTACTTTCAAAATGGCTTCCCTGCCCTTGACATCGGGTTTGTCAATGGAAATTTGGCGGTCAAATCGGCCTGGACGCAACAAAGCAGAGTCCAATACATCGGGTCGGTTGGTGGCCGCCAAAATGATGATACCCGTGTCTCCTCCAAATCCATCCATTTCTACCAAGAGTTGGTTGAGGGTATTTTCTCTTTCGTCATTGCTCATGATGGCGTTGCGACCACGGGCCCGGCCAATGGCATCAATCTCATCAATGAAAATGATACAAGGGGCTTTCTCGCGGGCTTGCTTGAACAAATCACGTACCCGGCTGGCACCTACGCCCACAAACATTTCAACAAAATCAGATCCACTGAGGCTAAAGAAAGGCACTTGGGCTTCTCCAGCCATGGCTTTGGCCAACAAGGTTTTACCTGTTCCGGGAGGGCCCACCAACAAAGCTCCTTTGGGAATCTTACCGCCCAGCGAAGTGTATTTTTTGGGTTGCTTGAGGAAGTCCACAATTTCCATCACTTCTACTTTGGCTTCATCCAATCCCGCTACATCGGCAAAAGTGATGTTGACCTTGGTTCCTTTTTCAAACAAAGTGGCTTTTGATTTGCCAATGTTGAAAATGCCACCGGGCCCACCTGCACCGCCAGGTCCACCACCGCCCATTTTGCGCATGAGCAAGACCCATACACCAATGATGAGCACCAAGGAGAAAATGGTATTGAAAATGGGACCAAACCATTCGGGCTCTGAAACGGGGTTTTCCGCTACTTGGGCTACTGCAGGGTTTTTTTC
>RDYY01000072.1 GCA_004293505.1 Sphingobacteriia bacterium
AATGGTTTGGTCGTGCAAGAGCAAGAGGGTTTCACCTTTTTTGGGTTTTACCAAGGCCATGCCACTGAAGCGGCTAAAAGCGGGTAAAATACAGTGCTGATGCTTTACATAAAAACAAGGCATTTTACCTGCCCCCTTGCTGGCAGGTCCCAAATAAAATCCTGGGTGCAAGTGCCCAGAAAAAATAAATTGGCCCTTGGGTGCTTGCGCAGCATGGGCTGGGTCGTGTACAAAAGAGAAGGGTCCTTTGTGGAGTAGTCCTGCCACCAGCTCAATATCGGCTTTTTGGTACCAGTCTTTTTTCAATTGATCGTGGTTGCCCTGCACCAATTGGATGTTCACGTTGGCATGGTCTTGTCGCCATTGCAAGAAGCGTTCCAACTCTTGGTTGTGGTGGGAGTGAAACATGTCACCCACCACCAGCACATTTTTTGCACCAGTCAGTTGCAAAGCATGAAAAAAAGTATGTAAATCGGCCGTGGCAATTTGGTCAGACAAGCCAATGCCATGCTTGCGAAAATGGCCGGTCTTGCCAAAATGGGTATCGGCCAACACCAGGGTCTTTTCTTCTTCCCAAAAAAGGGTTCTGTTGGGATAAAACCAACAGTGTTGACCAGCCAATTTTTCTAAGTGGGGCACATACATGGGCGCAAAGCTAAGCAGGATCAGGTTCCTTGCAATTGTTGTTTTAGTTTGGCAATGCGATCGACCAAACTTTCTGAACTGAGGTGGTTGCGGTTTAACCCATCTACCACAATGGGAAAGGAGAGGGGTGTTAATTTTTCGGGAAAGCGCAAGACTATTTTGCTCTTGGCCATGCGCGCAAATGCAGCCCGCAAGCGGGTTTCCTCCATTTGTTGAAACAATACTTCTTGGTAGGCTTGGCGGATGAGCAAATGTCCGGGTTCGTATTCTTCCAACACTTGAAAAAGCAAAGAAGCCGATGACTGTAAGTGACGGGCTTTTTTCTTTTCACCTGGCATGCCGGGAAACACCAAACCGCCAATCACCGCAATGTCGCGGAATTTGCGGCGGGCCATTTCGGTGTTGTTGATGCTCTGCAGCATGTCTTCTGACAGCGATTGGGTGCTGAACAGTTCATCTACATTGCTGTCGTCAACGGGTATGGGTTGGTCGCAGAGCAATTCAAATCCGTAGTCGTTCATCGAAATGGAAAAAGTCAAGGGATGGATGCGGCTGATGCGTTGGGCCAAAATGGCACTCATGGCTTCGTGTACCTGCCTGCCTTCAAAAGGATAGACCAACAAATGATAACCCCATTTGTCTACAATTTGCTCTATCAAAATCTCACCCGCTTTGGGCAGGGCCGAGAGCTGGGCCTGCAAGGCAAAGAGATGGGAGAGGGCTTGCATTTCGGGGCTGGTCTCACCGGGGTTGCTGGCTCGACCAAAAGTGTGGCGCAAAACTTCGCCCAAGCTGGCGGTCAAGCTCATGCGTCCACCCATCCAAGAGGGGACCAAGGATTTTTTGGATTTGGAGACCTTGACCAAGACATCCATGTCTTTGATTTGTACCAGTTCCAAATTATACCCCGCTAGAGTAAACACATCACCTGGGCTGAGGCGGCTGATGAAATATTCTTCTATCATGCCCAAATAAGCACCGTTGAGTTTGCGCACTTTTAACATGGCATCGCTCACAATGGTGCCAATGTGCAAGCGATGGCGCAAAGCCAATTGTCGGTTGGCCATGCGGTAGACCCCATTGTCCAAGACCAGTTTTTGGTACTCGTCATAAGCTTGTAAAGCCTTGCCCCCATTCACCAAGAGCGCCATCAACTGTTGCCATTCTTCGCTGCTCAGTTCGGCAAAACAATGGGTTTGGGTCACTTCAGCAAAAACAGTGGGGGCATGAAAGCCTTCACCAATGGACAGGGTAGAAAGGTATTGTAGCAGCACATCATAGCAAAGCACCAAGGGTTCTTTGCTTTCCATTTTTTGTTGCCCCATGGCTTCTTGCAAAGCCAAGGATTCTAAAATTTCCAAACTGTGGGTAGGCAAAAAATAAATGGTGCTGGTGGCACCAGGTTGGTGACCACTTCGGCCTGCCCTTTGTAAAAAACGGGATACACCTTTGGAAGAGCCCACTTGGATCACTGTGTCTACGGGCCTGAAGTCTACACCCAAGTCTAAACTGGCCGTACAGACCACTGCTTTGAGCGTGCCTTCGTGCAAAGCATTCTCTACCCAATGGCGCAGTGCAGGTTCAATGCTGCCATGGTGCAATGCCATGGCCCCGGCCAAGTCTGGGGACAATTGCAAAAGGGTTTGGTACCAAGTCTCGCTCATCCCCCGCGTATTAATGAAAATGAGCGTGGAGCGACTGGCCGCAATGATGGGCAAGATTTTTTCTGCCAATCGAATGCCCAAATGTCCTGCCCAAGGATAATCGTCCACTTCGTCGGGGATGATGGTGTGGACTTTTATTTTTTTGTCCAGTTTGGCTTGGATCAGGGTGGGCTTGGGTGTGATGGCGTGCAACAATACCTTTGCCGCTTCGGATAAATTGCCAATGGTGGCACTGATGCCCCAAACTTGCAAACCCTTGGGGGCTATGGCTTTCAGCCGGGACAAAGCCAACTCTATTTGTACGCCTCTTTTGCTGCCCATCAATTCGTGCCACTCGTCAACGGCCACCAAGGACAAGTGTTGAAACAATTCTGGATAGTTTTTTAAGGTCAGCAACAAGTGCAAACTCTCGGGCGTGATCAAGAGAATTTCAGGCATCTTTTTTTTCTGGGCCTGCCTTTCGGCCGTTGGGGTATCGCCATTGCGGATGGCCACTTTCCAAGGTAGGTCCAAGTCCAATAAAGCGGCTTCCATGGCACGGGCAATGTCTTTGGACAAGGCCCGCAAAGGGGTTACCCACAGCAATTGCAAACCGTTGTTTTTGCGCCGTTGGTAATCGTTGGGGTATTGGTCCATGTAACGCGCCACCACGCCCAAGAACACCGAAAAAGTTTTGCCACAACCCGTTGGGGCATTGACCAATCCACTCTTGCCCCCTGCAATGGCTTTCCAAGTATCGCGCTGAAAAGCAAAGGGGGCAAGGCCCTGGGCTTTCATCCAATTTTCTAGGATGGCTTGTCCATTGTTTTTCATGCGCCGTATTGTTTCAAGAGTTGGTGCAAGTCCGCCAAGGTATTGGCTTCTGAAAGCGGCTTGTCTTTTCGCCAACGCAAAATGCGCGGAAAACGCAGGGCCACACCGCTTTTGTGCCGATTGGAAGCTGCTATGCCTTCAAACCCAATTTCAAAAACCAGCTGGGGAACAACGGTGCGCACGGGACCAAATTTTTCTTTGGCGTTGGCTTTTACAAAAGCATCTACTTCTTTTATTTCGGCATCGGTCAAGCCTGAATAAGCTTTGGCAAAAGTTACCAGCTTCTCCCCATCCCATACCGCAAAAGTGTAATCGGTGTACCAGTTGCTGCGGCGCCCATGTCCTTTTTGTGCATAGAGCAAAACAGCGTCAATGTGCAAGGGCGCTGTTTTCCATTTCCACCAATCGCCTTTTTTGCGGCCCGTTCCATACACGCTGTCTTGGTGTTTCAAGACCAGTCCTTCGGCTTGGGCCGCTCTGGCTTGGCTGTGTAAGGTTTCCAAATGAGACCATTGCGCAAAGGCCAAAGACGGGGACAGCTTCAATTGGGACAAAGGAAAACGGTGGCAGAGGGCTGTTAGTTTTTCTCGGCGTTCATGCAAAGGCTGCGCGCGCAGGTCTTGTCCTTGCCATTCCAAAATATCATAAGCCAAAAACACTACTGGATATTCCTGCAATAATTTTTTGCTGGGCTTTTTTTTGCCGATTCTCTTTTGCAAATGCGCAAAAGGCAAGGGCTGGTTGTTTTGGTAACAAATGATTTCTCCATCCAAGACCAAGCCATCTGGCAAATCTGCTACCAAGGCGGCCAATTCGGGAAAATTTTCGGTCACCAATTCTTCTCCTCGGCTCCACAAGTGGCATTGGTTCATTCTCTTGATCCATTGTCCCCGCATCCCATCCCATTTCCACTCTGCTTGCCATTGGGCGGGCTCGCCCAGTTCGGCCAAAGAAAGGTCCAGTGCATGGCACAAATAAAAAGGATAGGGTTTGCTCTGGTCTTGCGCTGCGCCACTGCCACTGAGCAAATCATCAAAGCTGTGGGTAAGGGGAGACCATTGTCCCGCCAAGCGCAAAGCCATGTCGGCAGGTGATTGCTGCAGCAGGCTGGCCAGTGCTTGTTGCACCAAGGTTTGTGCCACCCCAATGCGAAAACCACCGGTAATGATTTTGTGTCCTACCCAAGCTTGGGTGCGACTGCTGCTTTGCCAAAAAGAAAACAGAAATGCTTTTTTGTCTTCGGCTGTTGCAATGGACAAGGCCAACAATTGGTTCAAAAAATCCACCAAGTCCCAATCTTGTTCCGTTACAGACCCAAAAGCCTGGTTTGGTCTTTCAGGTGATTTGCGGGGAATCAACAAAGCAATGGTTTCGGCCAGGTCGCCCGTGAATTGATAAGCTTCTTCCAACAACCATTGGGGTAAGCCGGTGTATTCCCCACACCACTGCAACAGTTCTTTGCTGCTGCAAAGCTTTTTGGGCTTGCGGCCACAGAACAAAGCCAGGGCCCAAGTTTTATCGGCAGCAGGGGCTTGCGCAAAATAAGCAGCCACGCACTCTTTTTTTTCCAAAGTACTGGAAGTGGCTTGCAGGGATTGCCACAATTGAACATATTGTGCCCAACCCTTTTTCATGCGCTTTCCTCCTCTGTTGCGGCATCACCCTGAAAAGCGGTTTTCAATTCTTGTGCGCGCCAACCTTGTTCGTTCAGGTAACGGGTGAAAATGGTTTGGAAGCCGTGGGTAACATAAATGTTTTCGGCCCCGGTGGCTTTTACAGCCGACAACAAACCTGGCCAGTCGGCATGGTCGCTTAAAGCAAAGCCAGCGTCCTTGTCTTGTTGTTTGCGTTGGGCATTCACGGTCATCCATCCACTGCACATGGCTGTGCTCACTGTTTTGTTTTTGGGCAAGTAAGCTTGCAAGCTGCTGCCGGGCGGGGCAATGACAACGGCTTCGGGCAAAAAAGCTTTGGCATGGGCTGCCGTGAGGGGAAGCACGGTCGGCAGGTCAACACCCGCTTCTAAAAACGCTTGGTGCGTGTGCCAGATCCGGGGATGCAAATAAATGGGTATTTGGGCCTGGGCAAAAGCAGGTAAAATTCTTTGGGCCTTTCCCAAGCCATAGGCTTCAAAAACGGGGATCCTGTCTTTGCTTTGTTGGGCAAGGGCCCAGTTGCGCATCTGTGAAAAGACCTCGGCCTGTGGCGCCCACTGGTAAATGGGCAAGCCAAAAGTAGATTCGGTGATAAAGTGTTGACAGGCCACGGGTTCAAAGGGCGTGGAAAGGCCATCGGCAGCGGTTTTGTAATCGCCACTCACCACCCAGGTTTCGCCTTGGTATTCCAAGCGAATTTGTGCCGAACCCAACACATGACCAGCAGGGTGAAAACTGATCTTTACCCCATTGTGCCAAACTGGTTTTCCATAGGGCAGACTGTCCACTGCAATCTTGCCCAAGCGCAATTGAAGAATGGGCTTGGTCAGGTCTTGACACATATAGTGCTGGGAGCCCCCGCGGGCATGGTCACTGTGGGCATGGGTGATGAGGGCTTTGTTCACAGGACCCCAAGGGTCAATGAAAAAATCGCCAACAGCGCAGTACAAACCTTGGGGACTCAATTGAAGGAGGGGCACAGCAAAAATTACAATTTTTTGCTCGCTTTGTTCTTTTGTTTTTTACATCCCTCGCTGCAATATTTTACTTCTTCCCAAACGGCTTGCCATTTTTTACGCCACACAAAGGGCCGGCCACAGGCCAGGCAAATTTTACTGGGTAAAAATGCTTTGTTGCCTTTGTGACCGCTGCTCATTCTAATTTGCGGATTTCGCCTTTTGCTTTGCGCAAAAAGTAAACTTGTTTGTTCTCGAAATAATCATTTTGTGCAGCGTTGTTTTTGTTTCGAACGGGCAAGAATTGAAACTGGTTGGACAACAAAAATTGGCCATCATTGATGTGGGCCAAAAAATCATTGGGGTAGAGCGACAAGAGTTGTCCAAAATGAAAGAGGGCTTCAAATCCTTTTAAAACCATGTCGCTGGGCCGACCAAAGATTTGGTCCCGGTATTTTTGGGTCAGTTGTACAATCCAAGCATCATTGCGGTTGTAAGAAAAAGCAGTGGCATAAACAAAGTCTGCTTCTTTGGGGGTTTCGCGCAGGTTTTCCCAAGTGGGCATGCCCAATAGTTTAATTTTTTTGTTGCGGGAATTTCCAGTGATGCGCAAGAGTTGGGTGGCAAAAGCATCTTGCAAACTGGCCCCCACCATGACCTGGGCTTGGGTAGAGTCCAGGTTTTGCCAAAGGGCGGCTGCACTGACGCTATCGGGTAAAGTAGTGGTATTGAATTTCAAGGGACTGCCCTTGGTCTGTTTGTTGAATTGGGCAAAATGTCCCAGCACTTGTTCTTCTAAAAGCCCTTTGCGGGTAACCAATTGAATGGTCTCCAAGGGGTGGTTTTTTTGCAAGTAACGGCACAGGTGTTCCACTTGGGTTTTTAAGCCAGGATTGGCCATGAAAAAATAAGGATTGTCCACCACACCCCCATCATTGGGCAGGGTCATGGACAAGAGGGGTACTTTGTTTTCTTTGGCAAATCCCGAAAGGGTTTGTACATCGCTGCGGTTGGTGAAAGCGGCCAAAATCAACTGGGGTGGGCGAGCAGCCAAGCTGTCCAGTTTCAGCAAAAGG
>RDYY01000342.1 GCA_004293505.1 Sphingobacteriia bacterium
CCAAAAGGCAAATCAACCACCAACAAAGCCCGGGAAATACCCCTGGCCACACATTGGCCATGGTAGATCATTTGGTCCAAGGTAACTTGCAAAGTGGTGCTTTGTCCTGCCATCACATTGCCCGCACTGTCGCCAGCTAAAATTACATCCATGCCCGCACCATCAAACAAGCGGGCAAAGGAATAATCATAGGCCGTGACCATAGAAATTTTTTCACCCGCGGCTTTCATTTTGGCCAAACTGTGGGTAGTGACTTTTTTAAAGGGAAGGGGATGGGACATGGGTTAGGTTTGGCTCCTCAAAGGGTTAGGGTGGTTTGCAAGTCGGCGTAAAGGTGTTGTACCAATCCATCGGCCAATCCAATTTTGGGTACATAAATTTCGTCTGCTTCTGCCCACCGCATCACATTCAGGTAAATCAACAAAGCAGGTACAATCACGTCGGCCCGGTCTGCCCTCAGTTTATAAACATTCATCCTTTCTGTGACAGAAAAGCTGGACATTTCTTTGTAATAATCTTTCAACAAGTCCAAGGACAGGGGTTTGCCATCTTTTCTTTTGCTCAGCGAAAATACTTTGTTGATGTTGCCACCCGTTCCAATGGCAATGGTTTTTTTGTACCCTTTGGTTTGGGATTTGATGAATTCTTTGAGGTGGTCCCAGTGCGCCTCTGTTACCATGTCTTTCAACAAACGAATGGTACCAATGTCAAAAGATTGTTTAAAGACCAACTTCCCGTCTGCAAAAAAAGTGAGTTCTGTGCTGCCCCCGCCTACATCAATGTAAAGGTAGGCGTTGCGGTTGTCCATGTACTCCGCTACATGGTTTTCATAAATGATCGAAGCTTCCAAGTCACCACTGATGACGTCAATTTGAATCCCAGTCTCTAGTTTTACTTTTCGGATGATGTCTGTGCTGTTGCGGGCATCCCGCATGGCACTGGTGGCACAAGCAATCCAGTGGTCCACCCCGTATGCATTCAACAAATGGTGGTACGCTTTCATGGTCTGCATGATCATGCCCCTTTTGGGCTTTGAAATTTCTCCCGATTCAAATACATCAAAGCCCAGGCGCAGAGGAACCCGCACCAAATTTAATTTGTTGAATTGCGGGGGGGCCGAAGGGGATTCCACCACTTCTACCACCAATAAGCGAGCAGCATTGCTGCCAATGTCAATGGCGGCCAGTCGCAACTCTGTTTTGGTTTTTACGGTTCAGAAAGTGGAAGATTTCAATTTGTGAACGAACTTTTTTCTGCCGGTCGGAAGGTACATAGTTGTTGGCTAATTCGCCTTCCAGGATCCGGGCTTTTACATTGTCTCTTAATTGAATGTGGATAATCTCTCTGAGTTCAGCCTGCAAAGCAGGGTCTTTGATGGGAACGGCCGCTTCTATGCGGTGGACCAAATTGCGGACCATCCAATCGGCACTGGAAACATAGGTTTGGGGCTTGCCACCGTTTTCAAAAATCATGACCCTGGCGTGTTCCAAGTATTCGTCTACAATGCTGATGGCTTTGACGGTTGATTTCGTTTTTTTGGCATCAAAAATGGGGCAGTAGATGCCCCGCACAATCATTTGTATGCG
>RDYY01000073.1 GCA_004293505.1 Sphingobacteriia bacterium
ATACTGCCACTTGGATCCAATTGCGCCAAGGGGTTGTTCCCCAAAAGATCAACTTGCCCCCTGCACCCAGTGGGGTCTTCTTGTACAAAGCAAATGGAAGAGACTGGCAAATGGTTTATTGGAACAGCAATACTTTGACCGTTCAGCCCCAATGGTTGACGGAAGCACCAAAACACTTTTTTTATGCCAATGCCAATGGCCAATATTTGGTCAAGCAAAAAACAACCTACTGGAACAATGAAGCGTTTCGATTAGTGGTAGTCTTACCCGTTTACGTGAATTATTTTTTGCAAAACCGTTATTTCCAATCGGACTTTGTGCAAGATCCTGGATTGGCAGAACAGTACAACATTACCAACAATGAAAGCGACCCAGAGGTGCATGGTTTAGACGGGAAGGCATTGTTTTCGATTCGTTTACAAGAAGGCAAGGCTTTTTTGCGCTACGACAACACCACCATTTTTTTGCGAACCTTGGGCACTTTGTTTGTGTTGCTCTTTGTTCGGGCTTTGTCATTGTTTTGGTCGCAACAAAGAGGATTCCGTTGGGGCTTTGGTAGCTTTCTGCTGTCTTTGGTCTTGTTGCGGGCTGTAACTTATTACTTGCCAGTCCCCTTTGTTTTTTCCAAATTACCCTTGTTTGATCCCGCCATTTATGCCTCCAGTACTTTGCATCCTTCTTTGGGGGATTTAATCATCAATACATTACTGGTTTTTTGGGTCATTTATTTTTATCGCAAACATTGCCCATTTGTTAAACAACCCGCTTCATTTGTTGCTGGGAAAGCCGCACTGTTTTTGGGTGCTTTTATGGGCATGGCCTATTTGGTCACCACCTTGGTCAGAGACGCCCAAATTTCTTTTGATGTCAACCAGTTTTTTAGCCTGAACCAGTATTCTTTGTGGGGCATGTTTCTGCTTTCTCTTTTTTCTCTTATCCTGTATCATTTGGCCTTTCTGTGTTTTCCTTTTAGAAAGGATTCAATCATGGGACAAACCATGTTGGGTTCCAAGTATTTTGTTTTGTGGACCCTGGTCATGGCAGCTGCCATGGCTGTTTTGGTATCTTTTCAAGGTAGTTTGAAAGAAGAAGTTGAAAGAAAAAGATTGGCCGAGCAATTGGCTGCACAGACTGACCCTTCAGGAGAAAATTTATTGAACATTGCTGCTACCAATTTGCAGGAAGGGCTTCTATATAGGCAATTTGATCGCTTTCAAACCTCAGAATTCACCAATAAGTTTTTAAAGGATAGCCTGATCAACCAGAATTTTTCAGGTTATCTCAACAAGTTTGATACCCGGATTTACGTGTTTGACAGCCTCTACCATCCCTTGTACAATGATGATTCTTTGAATTATGCTTCCTTGCGCACACTGGTGCTGAACCAAGCCAGTCCCACCGATGTACCGGGTTTGTACCGTTATGAGAGCAGTGTCAAAGGACTCAGTTATCTCCTGCAGAAAAGCATTGCTTTGAACGACCGTGTTTTGGGTTATCTTTTTGTGGTCTTGCAAGACAAGCGCTACAAAAGTGAAGCCCTCTACCCGGAACTATTTAACCAAAGCAGGGACCTCACCACAGACCTCAATCAACATTATGCTTATGCCGTGTATGCCAGTGGCAAGCTGATCAATCATTTTAACCAATATGATTTTCCCGCCGCTTTGGATACCATTGCCTTGCAAAAAGGAGAATTCCAGTTGCGAAAAGCCAATGGTCATACTGAGCTTTGGTACCAAGCTGCCAATGGTCGTACAGTAGTGGTGGTGAAAGCCAGTACCTGGTTAACCGATAGTTTGACTTTGTTTGCTTATTTGTTTTGTGGTTTTTTGGTTCTGTTTTTACTGGCCAAAGCCCTTTATTTTCTGTGGCAATCACGGCGCCAAGGATTGGCTTGGAAACAGGTTTTCCAATTCAGTTTGCGGACGCAAATCCAAGCCAGCATTGTTTTTTTAAGTGTTTTCAGTTTTTTGGTCATTGGGGCAGCCACCATATCTTTTTTCATTTTTCGGTACAACAGCAGCAATGAAGAGCGCCTTACAAAGTCTATTCAGGTCATGGCCAATGAAGTCAATACCCGTTTGCAGAACTTGGTGGCTTTAGACGACATGACCGACCATCCTGGCATACGGTATGAACTAGAACGAGTGGTGGCTGAAATTTCTGATTTACACAACGTGGACATCAATTTTTTCAACGAAACGGGCGATCTCTTGGTGTCTACCCAACCCTATATTTACAACAAGCATTTGTTGAGTGAGAAAATGGAACCCAAGGCCTTTGCGGCTTTGCGGTATGAAAAAAAGATTCGTTTCTTGCAATCGGAGTCCATCGGCAAGTTTAATTTCCTCAGTGTTTATGTTCCCTTGCCCAATAGTGAAAGCAGCATGGGTGGATTCTTGAACATCCCATACCTGAATTCCCAAAATGAGCTGAACCAAGAGATATCAGGTTTCTTGGCCACTTTGATAGACTTGAATGCTTTCATCATTTTGTTGGCTGGCGTATTGGCCTTTTTCTTGACCAATCGCATCACGGCTTCTTTACAGCTGATTGGGCAGACCATGCAACAATTGCGCTTAGATGGCAAGAACCAAAAAATTGAATTAGAAGAGCGGGAAGATGAAATTGGTTTGTTGGTGAGGGAATACAATGGGATGGTCAAAAAACTGGAAGCCAGTGCCGCTCAATTGGCCCGCAACGAAAGGGAAGGGGCCTGGCGCGAAATGGCCCGGCAAGTTGCCCACGAAATCAAAAACCCCTTGACACCCATGAAATTGAGTTTGCAATATTTGCAACAATCCATTCGCAACAATGCACCCAATGTTCAAGCCTTGACCACCCAAATGACTGAAACCCTGATCGAGCAAATTGACCAACTGACCAAGATAGCCGGTGATTTTTCGCAGTTTGCCAATATTGGCCACTTGCAACCAGAAACCTTTGATCTGCGGGATTTGATTACCGCACAGACCCGCTTGTTCCAAGCGAATCCCCTATTGGAATTGGTTTGGGAACTTCCTGAAAATCCTTTGTTGGTGAATGCTGACAAGGTTCAAATCAATCGGCTCTTTACCAATTTGTTGCAAAATGCATTGGAAGCAGGCTTGGAAAAAAATGGCCATGCCTGGATCCAGGTGCAAGCAGGAGCTGCCCAAGAGGGATTGTGGGTAAGGATCAGCGACAAAAGTGGTGGCATGCCGGAGAAAATGAAAGCCCATGTTTTTCAACCCAATTTCACTACCAAATCTTCCGGTACTGGACTGGGACTGGCCATTTGCAAGGGCATCATGGAAAAAGCGGGGGGACATATTTCCTATAAAAGTACAGATGGGGAAGGAACTACTTTTCGCTTGACTTTTCCCCTTGCCCCTTAAGGCCTTTTTCTTTTTTGTAGGGCCACAAATTGGAGGAAAGCGGAACGGTCAAAACTGGACAAGTTTCTGCTCTTGGAAAGCCCCGCTTTTTGGGCCACCAAAACCCCGTAGCGTACATCGTCCAAACCCGCTAAAGTGTGGGCATCAGGATTGATGGACAACAAAACATTTTTATCCAGTGCTTTTCGGATCCAACGCCAATCTATGTCAAGCCGACGCGGGTGGGCATTGAGTTCAATGACCACTTGGTTGGCAAAGCATGCGTCAATGATTTTTTCATGGTCAATGGGATAGCCATTGCGGCTGAGCAAGAGACGCCCAGTCATGTGCCCCAAGATAGAAGTATAAGGATTTTCTATGGCTCGCAGCAAGCGCATCATGGCCTTGTCTTCTGCCATTTTTAAGTTGGAGTGAACAGAGGCAATGACCAGGTCAAAACTACTCAATACAGCTGGGGCATAATCCAACTGACCATCGTTGAGGATGTCACTTTCAATGCTTTTAAAGATGGTAAAGGAGGGGTCGGCAGCATTCAAAGCATCTATTTGTGCCTGTTGGGCCAAAAGCCTTTCTTCATTCAGTCCATTGGCATAAAAAGCCGATTTGGAGTGGTCGCTGATGACCATATAAGTCCAACCCCTGGCTTTGCAAGCTGAACGCATCTCTTCCAAACTGTGCCCACCATCACTCCATTGGCTGTGACAATGAACCAGACCCACAATGTCGGCGGTTTCAATGACAGCAGGCATTTCATTGTGTCGATAAGCTTCAATCATGTCAACGGTTTCCCTTTGGTAGGGCGGAATGGGGCAGACATTGGCGGCATTGAATATTTCGTCTTCGCTGCCAAAGGGGAAAGCTGGGTCCCAACCCGCTTCTTTGGCCCATGCAGCCAAGAATTCGGCACTGCAAGAAGTTTGAAAGAGTTGTGCATGAAAAGCGGAAGGGGTAACAGCAAAAAATTGCAACTGCAAGTTTTCCGTGGTCTTGAACAAGAGAGAAGAGTCTATTGCTTCCATCAATTGCCAATCTTGTGTGGCGGCAAATGCGGTTAAATCACTGGCTGATAAAGTGGTGACCCAGGCCAAAACATCTATGATTTCCATTTGTCGCCTGAATTCTCCTGTCAAGGACCATTGCGCTATGGGAAAGGACGATTTCAGTTTTTGGTCCAAAGACAAGGCCCATTCTTCTACTTGTTGGTACAAAAACCTGCCTTGGGATTGCAGGAAAAATTCAATGGCAGCCTTGATGGATGCTTGGGTTTTTTCACCAAATCCCTTGTACAAAGTCAGCCTGTTTTCATTACAGGCGTAGAGCAACTCCCCCAGGGTTTCTATTTCTAATTCCTTCCAAATGGTGGCAATTTTCTTAGGTCCTATGCCCTTGATGCGCAACATGTCTAAAATACCGGGTGGTGTTTTGGACAATATTTCAGTAAGCAAGCCCAATTGACCGGTTTGCAGAAGCTCCATTATTTTTTGGCTGACACTGTCTCCGATTCCCCGAATGCCAGCAATTTTTTGGGGATCCATTTCCGACAAAGGGGTACTCAATTTGTCGATGGTGAAGGCAGCAGTGGCGTATGACTTGGCTTTGAAAGCATTTTCGCCATGGATGTCCATTAATTTGGACAGGAGGCTAAAATGGTCGGCAATGGCATCATTGGTCATCATGCAACGAATGTAAGGCAAGGGAGGGAATGACAGACAAGCGGTGAAAGGGGTAGGCAAAAAAAATCCCGGTCAAATGACCGGGACCTTAAATCTATTTTTGCTTTGAAAGCAAAAAGACTACTTTTTAGCAGCTTTCTTAGGAGCAGCTTTTTTAGCGGCTTTCTTAGGAGCAGCTTTTTTAGCAGCTTTCTTAGGAGCAGCTTTTTTAGCGGCTTTCTTGGGAGCAGCTTTTTTAGCGGCTTTCTTAGGAGCAGCTTTTTTAGCGGCTTTCTTGGGAGCAGCTTTCTTTGCAGCCTTTTTAGGAGCGGCTTTCTTGGCGGCTTTTTTTGCAGTTGCCATGTTTTTTAGATTTAATGGTTAGTAAATAATACATTAAAAATAAAAATTGCATTTGGAACTACAAAAAAAATTTTTTATGCGTTGGCCGAGGGGGCAACCACAGAAACTGTGGTTTTGTCTGATTTCCCTTTTTTGAATTCTACGATACCGTCGGTAAGCGCGAACAAAGTGAAGTCAGATCCCACGCCAACATTTTTACCAGGATGGTAAACGGTGCCGCGTTGACGCAAAATGATGTTGCCGGAAAGAGCTGGTTGACCGCCATAGATTTTTACACCGAGTCTTTTACTCTGTGAATCGCGGCCGTTCTTTACGCTACCTTCCCCTTTCTTGTGTGCCATGGTTGTATGGTTTTATAGAAGTCTGTTGACAAACTTCCAAGTCATTTACTAAGCGATGCTTTCAATTTTAATGCGGGTATAATGGGTGCGGTGACCATGCTTCTTGCGGAAGCCTTTTCTCCTTTTCATTTTAAAGGCGATCACTTTGTCTCCCTGCACCAAGTCACTGAGGATTTCGGCGTTCACGGTGGCCTTTACTGCTTCACCAGCAGCAACGCTTCCGTTGTTGTCCAAAAACAGTACTTCGTTGAAAGAAACTTTGTCTCCGGTTTTGCCAGGCAGGTGAGGCACATACAGGTCTTGGCCTACCTGTACCTTGAATTGCTGACCTGCGATTTTTACAATTGCTAACATAGCTGTCCAAAATTAGGACGGCAAAGGTAATGATTTTACCCGAACCAACACAGGAAAATGCCAAATAAATTATGACAAAATTAGGCTCTTCGGTCCCCAAAGCCGCTTTCTAGGGCCTATTTTTGTCCGAATCAAGTAGAAACGGACCCATGAATGTTAAATCGGCCCTGGCCAAACCCTTTGCCCAATACGTCCATTCCCGGATCAAAAAAGGCATGCACCAGGCCCTGGAGCACCAAGATGCTTTGTTCAAGTCCCTGCTAAAAGTGGGTGCCAAAACCCAGTTTGGTAAGGACCACCGGTTGGGGGAAGCAAGCGATGCCCCGTCCTTTCGAGAAGCGGTACCCATCAGAGATTACGAAGCTTTTAAACCCTACATAGAACAAATCAAGGCAGGAAAGGACAATGTCTTGTGGAAAGGGAAACCCATCTATTTTGCCAAAACCAGTGGCACCACCAGTGGGGTCAAATACATACCCATCACCAAAGATTCTATCCCCAACCACATCCTGTCTGCCCGCAATGCCCTTTTGTGTTACATGGCCGAAACAGGCAACACGGCTTTTGCCAATGGTCGCTTGATTTTTTTGAGTGGGTCCCCCGAATTAGCGCGCACAGGCAATATTCCAACGGGCCGGCTCAGTGGGATTGTCAACCACCACGTGCCCGCTTACTTGCGGTCCAATCAATTGCCCAGCTATGCCACCAA
>RDYY01000074.1 GCA_004293505.1 Sphingobacteriia bacterium
GCTGCTGCTTTTGGCAATGTGCATGGCGTTTATTCTCCCGGCAATGTTGAACTCCGTCCCGAGATTTTGAAAAACAGCCAAGACTATATTCAAAAAGAATTGGGCACAGGACCCCAACCCGTGTTCTTTGTTTTCCACGGTGGCAGTGGTTCGCCCCAGCACCAAATTCGGGAGGCCATTGGCTATGGTGCCATCAAGATGAACATTGACACCGATTTGCAATGGGCTTTCTGGGAAGGCATTTTGCAGAATTACAAAAAGTATGAAGCCTATTTGCAAGGCCAATTGGGCAATCCCGAGGGCGCCGACAAACCCAACAAAAAGCATTACGATCCCCGGGTTTGGTTGCGCAAGGGAGAGGAATCATTTGCCAAGCGTTTAGAAGTGGCATTTGAAGACCTCAACTGCTTGAACCGAAATGCCTGATCATGAGTAACCGCCTCAACAGTTTTAAGAACAATGTTCTGGCAGGGATAATGTTTTTGCTGCCCCTCTGTGCCATTTTGGTCTTGGCAGGAAAAGTATTTCTGGCCCTGTTTACATTTGGAAACCGGTTGACCGAAAAATTGGGTTTGCACAGCATTTTGGGGGCAACAGGGGCCAGTGTATTGGTGGTTGTTTTCTTGGTTGTTTTGTGCTATTTGGCGGGCTTCTTGGTGCGCTTTAGTGTTTTTGCCCATTGGCGCAACAAATTAGACGACCTCTTGGCATTTTGGCTTCCGCCTTATCGCATCTACCGAGAAATGGCTTTGAAAAAATTATCTGGACAAAAAGAACTCTTGCCCTATCAGTCTGCTTGTTGGTTAAAAGCTGACGGACATTGCTGGCAACCGGCTTTTGTCATGGAAAAATATGCTGATGGTCGTTATTTGGTTTTCATCCCCACGGCAGGCAATGTAGGAGAAGGCAGTTTGTTGGTTTGCCCGCCAGAAAATGTTGTGCTGGCCGAGAATACTTCCTTGAAAGCTTTTCACAACAGTTACGATGCCATGGGCATTGGCATGCCAGCCCCACCTCCTATACAAGCCTAGATTTTTGTACCTTTACCCCCCTCAAGGACCTGACATGAAAAAAGAAGACCTGGAAGACATAGAGTCCAATTTAACGGGTGGCAGCGACAACCCCCAACCTGCTGAATCGGCCAAGAGTCGTTGGTTCACCCGCAAACGCAAGGGTATCCTGACCGACACCAAGGACAAAAAAGAAACACCCGAAGGACTCTGGAACAAATGTCCAGAATGCAATTATATCTGTACCACCAACGAGTTGAAAGAAAACCTATTTGTTTGCCCCAAATGCAACCACCACCACCGCATTGGGAGTGAAGAGTATTTTGAAGTCATTTTTGACAACAACCAATACACCGAACTATTTGACAATATCCGCAGCAAAGACGCCCTGGGTTTTACCGACCTGAAGCCTTACCAAAAAAGGTTGGACGATATCCATGCCAAAACCGATTTAAAAGATTCCATGCGCGTAGCTGTAGGAAAAGCACATGGCGAAGCATTGGTGGTGGCTTGCATGGATTTTGAATTCATCGGCGGCTCTTTGGGCAGCGTCATGGGAGAAAAATTCAGTCGAGCAGTGGATCATTGCATTGCCCATCGCCTCCCCTATTTGGTCATCAGCAAGAGCGGTGGGGCCCGCATGATGGAAAGTGCTTTTTCCTTGATGCAACTGGCCAAGACCAGTGGCAAGCTCTCACAGCTAAGCGATGCGGGCTTGCCTTATATATCCCTCTTGACCGATCCCACGTTTGGTGGCATCTCGGCCAGTTTTGGTATGTTGGGTGACCTCAACATTGCTGAACCTGGCGCCCTGATTGGCTTTGCTGGCCCAAGGGTGATCAAAGAAACCATCAAAAAAGACTTGCCACCTGGTTTTCAAAGGAGTGAGTTTTTGTTGGAGCACGGTTTCCTGGACTTCATTGTGGACCGCAAAGACCTCAAAAACAAACTGGCCCAGCTGGTGCAATTTTTTAGGCCTTGAGTTTTCAAAACAGATCTGCTTTTTTCCATTACCACATCGAAGACAAATTGGTGGCGGGCCTGGTCTTGTTGGGTACCGAAGTAAAATCCATCCGCGATGGCAAACTCAGTTTCAACGATGCCTTCTGCTTTTTTGACCAAGGTGAGTTGTGGGTAAGGGGTTTGTACATTGCCGAATATTCCCATGGCACGTCCAATAACCATTTGGCTGTCCACGACCGCAAATTGCTCTTGAACAAAAGAGAATTAAAAAAGTGGGGCGAAAAACTAAAGGACAAGGGATTGACCATTGTCCCTTTGAAAGTTTTTTTCACCGAAAAAGGGTTGGTAAAAATGGAGATTGGTCTGGCCAAAGGGAAAAAACTCTATGACAAAAGAGCCAGCATCAAAGACCGCGAGAGTGACCGAGAATTGAAACGAAAATTTGGATAAACCTGTGCATACTACCTGTTTGTTGGATAGTATAGGTTAACTGTTTGTTGGACAGTACAGGGCTTCCGAATTGTCTGGTTAAGTTACTTGGTGAATCAAATCTTGGAAGGACCTGATCCCAATGGTTTTCTCGGACTGAAACCCTTCTGCATAATCTACACCAATTTTTTTGCCCATCAACCTGTCCTTGGCCTTCACGCTTTCTAAAAAAGCAGGGGTGGAAATATAGGTTTGGGGTTCGCTGTTGTCCGGACTGTTGAATTGGGTGCCGTAAGCCAAAATAGAAGCCAGCTTTTTGTCCATGTGGGCACTGATGTCCAACACAAAATCTGGTTCCAACCAACGGTCTTGTATGTAATGAAAGACCTGCGCTGGGCGGTGGGGCGCTTGGACCTGGCCATGCTTGTCCACTGTTTCAATTTTACGCAAACCCGACAAAAAACATGCATCTGCCACCAAACGAGCGGCTTTGCCATGGTCAGGGTGACGGTCTGCCAAAGCATTGGCCAATACAATGGTGGGTTGCCAATAGCGAATGGCGGCAATCAATTGGCGTTGGTGGGCTTCATCGTTTTGCAGAAATCCATCGGCCATGCCCAGGTTTTCCCGGTGTTGGATGCCCAATATGTGGGCCGATGCTTGGGCTTCAGCTGCCCGGGTGGCAGGCGTGCCGCGCGTGCCCAATTCACCCCGGGTCAGGTCCAAAATGGCACAAGATTGGCCATTGGCCAATGCAGACAGCAAAGTGCCTGAACAACTCAGTTCCACATCATCTGGGTGAACACCAATGGCAAGAATGTCTATGGTCATGGGCAAAATTGGAAAAAGAAATGGGTAAAAACAAAAAATCCCGCAGGCCATGCTGCGGGATAGGTGCTTTAGTCTTTTTTCGCGTAACGCTTTTTGAACTTGTCGATGCGTCCAGCGGTGTCTACCAACACGTTCTTACCAGTGTAAAAGGGGTGAGAAGTGTTTGAGATCTCCAATTTGATAACGGGGTATTCGTTGCCGTCTTCGTGAACAATGGTTTCTTTGGTAGCGGCTGTAGATTTACTCAGAAAGGATGTACCGTTGCTCATGTCTTTGAAAACAACAAAACGGTAATTCTCTGGGTGGATACCTTTTTTCATGCGATGGTTTTTAGGTGGTACGGATTTGGCCGTACGATTATTAAATGGGTGGCAAAGTTAAGGATTTGGGGTCAAAAACACAAGAAATGACCTGGTTTTACCCCAAAAATCTTGCTTTTAGCTCTTCATGTTGTTGAATTGCAAGGGAAAATCCAGGTTGGCACCCCGGCAAAGGGCCATCACTTCTTGCAAGTCATCAATCTTTTTGCCGGTGATCCGCACAATGTCATCCATGATGGCCGCTTGTACTTTTAGTCCACTGTCTTTGACCAGTTTCACAATTTTTTTGGCGTCATCTTGGCGCAATCCATTGCGAACGGGCACTTCTTTTTTCACCACTTTGCCACTGGGATAAGCATCCTTGCTGAAATCAAAAGCGTTGCCATCAATGCCTTGTTTCATGGAACGGCTGATGAGTACGTCAATCAATTGCTTCATTTTCATGTCGCTTTCAACTTCTAGTTTGACCAAGAAATCCTTTTTGTTTAACTCCACCACCACCGGTGAATCCCTGAAATCGAAGCGGTTGCTGATTTCTTTTTTAACCGTGTTGATGGCATTGTCTAAAACTTGGATGTCTACTGCACTGGCGATGTCAAAAGAAGGCATGTCAAATGATTTGTGCAAAGGTAAGCAAAGCAGGCTTAGCCCTTTCCCCCTACCCTGCTTTTCTCTTCTTCGGCCCCGTTGCGCTGGCGCTGACCTGCATTGGCTTTGCCTTTGCTGAAGCGATAAGTGAAACCCAAATTAAAGACCCGGCTGTCTTGGAACTGAGAAAAAGCGGCGTCAATGTTGCTGTATTGGCTGGTGCCCCTCACCCTTTGGGTCCACAAAACATCCCGCACCGATAAACGGATGCTGGCTTTGTTTTTCATGAGTTGTTTGCTCAAGCCCAGGTTCATGGCACCCATGGAACGGATCAGGAAAATGCTTTCCAAAGTGGTGGTGCGGTAAAACCCACTGGCTTCAGCGCCCCATCCCTTGCCCAATTTGAATTGTTGGTTCACATTGAATTGGGCAGACCAGGCAGCTTGTTGTACAAAATCATTGTTGATGATACCCTCAAAAGCATTGTAAAAAACATTGGCATAAATGTTTCCACTCCACCATTTGGTGTATTGGTTACCCGCATTGACGGCCAAGCCCCACTGTTGTTGTTTGGCAATGTTTTCTTTTTTGATCAACGTGCCATTGGTATTGGCATTTTGGATCAACACGTCTTGGATGATGTCGGTGGTATTGGTATAGTTCAACGTCGTATTCAAAAATCCTTTGAAGCTGTGGGTCAATTCCAGGTTGTGGCTAAATTGAGGCAACAAATAGGGATTGCCTTGTTCGTAAGTATAACGGTCCAAGAAAGTAACAAAAGGGTTTAAACTTTCATAATCTGGGCGGCGAATGCGGCGGCCATAGTTGAACACAAAACTGTTTTTCTCATTGGCCGTGTATTGCAGAAACAAAGTAGGAAACAATTGCCCATAGCTGCGGGTGAATTGGGTACCATTGGTCAATTGCTTGCCCTTGGCCAAGGTTTGCTCAAAGCGCAAACCCAGTTGCCCTGTCCATTTCTTGCCCAAGGGGCGGCTGTAATTGGCGTAAGCAGCAAATATGCTTTCGTCGTAAACAAAATGGTTGCTGCGGCCAATGTCTTTGATGGGCTTTCCTCCGATCAAGGAATCATAGATGGCATTGGCATCGGTTTGTACATAGCTCCCTTTAACCCCCGCCTCTAACTTGGCGCCTTTGCTCAAGGGCTTGGTATAATCGGATTTGACACTGAAAATGCGGATTTCTTGGGGCAAGCTACCGAGCAAACTATCGGGCCTAAAAATGGGTTGTCCATTGCTGCCAAAGTATTGGTTGTACAAACCCAAGCCAGTATGAATATCATATTGGAGAAAGTCTGCGTCAATGGTGTACTCACTGCCCAAACTGTCCAACAAGCGCCTAAAATTCAAGTTAAACCCTTGGTTGCGGAATCGGTATTTCTCTTGTGAAATGGCGTGGGTGGTGTTTTGCAATTGCTGTTGGGCATTGGATATGTGGATGAAGCCATCGTTGTTGTTGCTGCCTGGTCCACTGAACCCAGTCCAAACAAAACCCAAGGTTGTTTTCTTGTCGGCATAAAAATCAACCCCAGCTTTGGCATTCCAACTTTGGTTGTAATTCCACATTTGGTTGTTTTGGTTGAAAAAAGAGGTGATCTGTTTCACCGCATTGTTGTCCATGAATTTACGGTCAATGGTGATGCTGCGGTACCCATTGTTTTCAAATCGGCTGAGGTTGCCAAAAACATTGAATTTGTTTTGTCTAAAATTCAAGTTCAGACTTTGGTTGTTGCGGGGATAAATACCTTGTGCCACACCTGCTGATATGCTGCCATTGAAACCAAAAACCTTGTTTTTCTTGGTTTTGATGTTGATGATGCCCGCATTACCTGCCGCATCATATTTGGCCGGTGGATTGGTCATGATCTCAATTTGATCCAATTGTGAACTGGACATGTTGCGCAACAGGTTCACCAAATCTTGGCCACCCAAATAAGTGGGCTTGCCATCCATGAAAATCATGACCCCAGCTTTTCCCTTGAGGCTGATGTTACCGTCTTTGTCCACCATGATACCGGGTGATTTTTCCAACACTTCCAAGGCATTGGTTCCGGCATTGGAGATGACTGCATCTACATTGACCACGGTTTTGTCTACCAACTGTTGGACCATGGGTTTTCCGGATTTCACCACCACTTCGCCCAATTCCTTGCTTTGAACCTGTAAACCAACCACCAGGGGCGCCAAGGCTTTTCCTTGGTTTTCAATCACAGGGCTTTGATAGGGTTGATAGCCAAGGGCTGAAACCACCAGGATAAAACTTCCCTTTGAGGGAAGGACAAATTGAAACTCGCCCCCTTCTTGGCTGATTTCTGTTTTGATGATTTTCTTGTCTACGGCCTGTTGCAGCTGAACAGGGATGCCAGCCAGGCCCTTGTCTGCTGACTTTATTGTTCCTTTAAGTATTTGATTGTTATTGTTTTGCGCATTAATACTAAAATTTAAAAGAAGCATTAATACCAGGGTTCCTATCTTTCCCATAGAATTAGTTTTTAGTTGGTTCTTGCGTTAATCAGTTACAAACCAAAACTAACTACTTTGCTTTACATAGTACAATGTTTAAGCATAGGCGGCAAATAATTGGGGTTGAATGGTAAGCAGATAAAGGATGGAAGAAGCGGTCAAGGTGGAAGAAGCGGTCAAGGTTTTTTGGGCAGGGCCAATGGGTGTCTTTTGACCATGATCCAAAGCAAAACCCCGGCGGCCATCAAGCCCAAACTAATCAATTCAGCTTGGGTAGGTTGAAAAGGCAGGTCATATTGGGTATTGACCCTGATCTTTTCAATGAAAAACCGCTCTAGCCCATTTAATACCAAATAAACAGCGGCCATTTGACCAGGGATGCGTAATTTTTTGCGCAAGAGCAAGAG
>RDYY01000075.1 GCA_004293505.1 Sphingobacteriia bacterium
TCTAAAAGGCCCCAAGGGTTTTTTGTTGAAGCGGGATATGTCCACAAAATTGTGGATCACTTCAATGTCTTTTTCAATGGCAAAGCTGGAATAGGTTTCGTCCCGGAGATTTTGTGACACTGCAGTGATGGCATCACTTTCGTTGATCGAAAAAGTGACCACCGGTTCGTATGTTTTGTCCCTGCCCACCAAGGTAATGTCCGTGCCATGCAAAGTGGTGATGACAGGAACGTTGCGGCCAATTTTTTTCTTGACAATTTGCTTGGCCATGTAAGCGGCTGAAGCGTGGGGAATGGCATAGTGAACATGCAGCAAATCCAAGTCATGGTTCATGATCACGTCTACCATGGTACTGGCCAGGGCTACTTCGTAAGGGGGATAATCAAAGAGGGGATAGGTGGGCACCCGCACTTCGTGGTAAAAAATATTGGTGTTGAAAACGTTCAGGCGCACGGGTTGTTGGTAGGTGATGAAATGCACTTGGTGGCCTTCATCGGCCAAAGCCTTTCCCAGTTCGGTGGCCAGCACGCCGCTGCCCCCAAAAGTGGGATAACAAACAATTCCGATGCGCATAAGCAGGTTTTTCTGTTTGCAAAGAACGACATAATTCTTTACATTGGGGCATGAAGAAATCCTGCTGCTTGGCCCTCTGTCTGGCCTTTTTCACCACTTCTTTTTTGTCTGCTCAGTCGCCCAACGACACGGTTTTTTTGCGCCGCTTGTCGCAAGAAATTTTGCGCCATGGAAAAGCCTATGATTGGCTACGGGAACTCACCAAAGGCATTGGTGGTCGGCTGGCTGGGTCCGCCAATTTTACCCGGGCCGTTGCTTGGGGGGAAGAAAAAATGAAAGAAGCGGGTGCCGAGAAAGTATGGTTACAAGCTTGCCTGATGCCCCATTGGGACAGGGGCGGAAAAGACCAGGCCAGCATTGTGCGGGTGGATGGCAAAAAAACAACAATTGAATTGGATGTCTTGGCCTTGGGCAATAGTTTGGGCACCGAAAAACCCGTGCAAGCTGAAGTGTTGGCCGTGGCCGATTATGCAGAATTGGAAGCCAAAAAAGACCAGGTCAAAGGGAAAATTGTTTACTACAATTATGGTTTTGATCCCGGTCAATTGGACCCACGCAAGTCTTATGGTTTGTCGGGCGCTTACCGGCGCAGTGGCGCCAGTCGAGCGGCCAAATATGGCGCGGTAGGCATCATGATCCGCACCTTGACCGAATCGGTGGCCAACAATCCCCACACGGGTGGCATGAGTTATGTAGACAGCCTGCCCAAAATTCCAGCCATTGCCATTGGGCCACGCGATGCAGACCAGGTTTGGGAAATGAGCCGCAACAGCAGTTTGGTGGTCAAAATGCACACCCATGGTAAATTCTTGCCCGACGCACCTGGACACAATGTGATTGGTGAATGGGTGGGCACGGAACACCCTGATCAATTCATTACCATTGGCGGGCACCTGGACAGTTGGGATGTGAACGAAGGAGCACACGACGATGGGGCGGGTGTGGTGCACACCTTGGAAATTTTGCGGGCTTTGAAAGCCTTGGGCTACAAGCCCAAACACAGTATTCGTTTTGTGTTGTTTGCCAACGAAGAAAATGGTTTGCGCGGGGGCAACAAATATGCCGAAGAAGCCAAGGCCAAAAACGAGAAACACATTTTTGCTTTGGAAAGTGATGAGGGTGGGTTTGCTCCCCAAGGATTTGGTTTCACGGCCAAGCCCGATCAAATGGCCAAGATCCAAACCTGGTTGCCTTATCTCTCTCCCTTTGGCACCGATGTCTTGGAAAAAACAGGAGGCGGTGCCGACATAGGCCCACTCAATCGCTTGCTGGGTACCACATTGGCAGGTTTTGTACCGGATCCCCACAAATATTTTGACCACCACCATGCCCGCTCTGATGTGTTTGAAAACGTGAACAAAAGAGAACTTTTATTGGGCGCGGTGAATATGGCGGCCCTGATTTATCTTGTTGACCAATACGGACTTTAAATTCTCTTTATGCGAAAATTCATTTGGTCTTTTACCACCATCGTTGTCTTGGTTGTGGCTGCCTTGGTGTATTGGAAATTTTATTTTGTTTTTGCTGATGGCACCAAAGCGGGCCAACTCAACACTTTCCAAAAGAAGGGGGTCATTTTCAAAACTTGGGAAGGCAATATCATCCAAAGCGGTTTCAAGACCAATATCCAATCCAATGAATTTGATTTCAGTGTGGTGGACCCCAAAGTGGCTGCCATTTTGGAAAGAAATTCTGGCCGCGAAGTAAACCTGCATTACCACCGCTACAATGGCTCATTGCCTTGGCGGGGCATGCAGGGCTATATTGTGGATTCCGTTTTAGAAGTCAGGAACATGGGAACGGGCACCATCATTGCGCCCAAAGTGCAGTAACTATCCACCCTAGGGATTCCCCAATAAAAAAATACAGGGTCTTTTGTGTAAATCGGGCAAGTCTTTTTTCCAATTTTTCAAACTTTGTGTGCGGATGGATTCTGCGGGTCCGGTCAAATCCACTGCAATGCACAGCAACAAATCGGGTGGGCCTTGTTCTACCAAATCTTTCACCAAAGCATTGTTGCGGTAGGGCGTTTCAATGAAAATTTGTGTTCCCTGTGCAGCCGATTGGGCGGCTACTAGTTTTATTTTTTTGCGCCTTTCTGTGGGGTCAATGGGCAAGTAGCCCAAGAACTGAAACTGCTGCCCATTCAAGCCACTGGCCATGAGGGCCAGCAAGATAGAATTGGGTCCCACCAAGGGCTGAACCGTCACACCTTGGGCCTGGGCCCAGGCCACCAATTGTTGTCCCGGATCGGCCACGCCAGGACAACCTGCTTCACTCACAATGCCAATGGTTTCACCTGCCGCCAATGCTGCCAAAAAGGGTTGTTTTACTGTGGCTTCTGCTTTGTGGATGCCTTGCCAAGTATAATCATCAATGACCATTTCGCGCCAAAGTTTTTTAAAAAAACGCCGGGCCGTTTTTTCTTCTTCTACAAAAAATACCGTGCAAGATTGGATGGCAGGCAAGACATAAGTGGGAAGGGCTGCATAGCCCTCTTCGTCCAAAACCGTGGGAATCAAAATGACTTTAGCTTTCTTCATGGTCGTGTAGGCAAATGGTGGCGGCTACCATGGCATAACCCGGGGCCAGGATCCAACCCAGCAAAGGAACCAAGTGCAGCACAATAAAAACAGACCCAATGCCAATGGCCAATCCATTTCTGTTTCCCATCAAGTGCAAGGTCTCGGCCATGGACTTTCCTTTTCTTTCCATGCTGTAATCAAAAAGGGAGAGTCCCAAATAATAGCACTCAATCAAAATAGCCAACAAAGGAGTAAGCCAACCCACCACAGGAATCAAACTCACCAGTAAAATACAAATCAAATACACCGACTGCCACAAAGCATTGCGCACCAGCATTTTCCAAGCCCTGGTCAAACGTTGAATCCAAGGGATGGGCAAAGTTGTGGGCAGGATTTGGTTTTTTTCTTGTTGGGTTTTTTCATTTAAAAATGCCAACAAGGGAGCGCCAAGGAGCAAGAACAAATACTTGAACAAAGACAAATAAAAAAGCAGGAGGTTGAGCCAAAATACCAGTCCACCCATGGTAAAGAAAAAGCCCGTCCAGCCTTCTCCACTGCGGTCCAACCAAGATTTCAATCCGGTTCTGAGGACCACCCATTCAATGAAATCACTGGAGCTAGTGCTGAATCCCGACAAACCCATGTAAAAGAAAAAAGCATAGACCAAGCCAGGCACCAAAATCCATTTCCACAAATGTTGGTCTCGGATCAGCCGGTGCGCTTTCCAATACGCACCAATGGACAGGATAAGGTCTTTGAGCAAGCCGGGGGATTTTTGCTAAGGTAAGGGCTTTGGCCAACTTAAAATTTAGGGCAGTTGACCGGACGATCGGTATTGGGCCGACGAATGTAGATGAGGGAAATTTCTATGCCCCCCCTGTTCAGGGTGGCGGTGCGCAAATTGGAAAGGGTAAAATCATAGGTGGCGCTCAGGCGCAAGTCTCCAAACTCAAGTCCCACATAAGGAATCAGGGCGTCTTTGAAACGGTACCAAGTACCGGCATACAAACTGGTAGAATTGAGCCAATTATCTGGGTCTGTGTTCAATTGGATGGCGGTGCCAATGGTGGTTTCACTGACTCCGGCTTGGAACATTTGCAAAGCACTCAGGTGCAAGGTTGTGCTGGTTCCCAAAGGAAAATAGCCCCCACCGTGAAAAGTGGCCCTTGGGCTGAGGTTGTAAGTGGCCCCCGTGAACTGTTGCTTGGGCCGGTTGATGTGGTACAAACTGATGCCTGCATAAAAATTATTGCGTTCATTGGTGCTGCCATTGTAGAGAATGCCCGCATTGATGTCCAAGTAATTGGCTTTGAGGGTGGCACCTGAAAAAATCTCTGAACTGATGCCGGTAAAGCCCGCACTGGTCAATTGGTCTTCAAAGCGCAGGTTGGCCGTATTGATCAACATATTGGCATAGGTCAATTGAAATCCAATCCCCAATTGGTGGTTGCCATTTTCATCCAAGCCCTTGTGGTAGGCCGTGGAAAAACTACCGTAGTTGAATTTGACCGCACCGTTGGCAGAATTGTCGTTTAAGCCCAAGAAACCTACACCCCAAGTATCGTTGTTGGGCAGTTTTTCGCGCATGATTTGAAAATCAACGGAAGCAGTTGCGGTCGTAAAAGCATTGTTGAGGGTGGGCCATTGGTTGCGGTAATTGCCAGCCACCCGGTAAGAACCAAAAAATTTACCCGTGAATGCCGGGTTCAAGGTAAGGGGAGAACTGAAGAATTGTGAAAAGCGGGGATCCTGCGACCTGGCAAAGGTCGCAGCCAACAGGAAAAAAACAAACGTGATGGTTTTGAACATGGTAAATCCCCTTTAACACAGACAACGAAAAGCCTAAGATTGCTGTTTGGTGCCAAAAGCCAAGTCACCTGCATCGCCCAGTCCTGGAACAATGTAGCTCTTGGCCGTCATTTCTTCATCAATGTCGCCACACCAAATGGGGATGTCAACACCACATTCTCTTTGAAAATATTCTATGCCTACTGTACACGCAATGGCCACAACAATGTGGATGCCAGCAGGATCACCTTGGTCCTTTAAGTGTTGTACGGTTTTGACCAAAGAAGCACCAGAAGCCAACATGGGGTCGCTGATGATCACCACCCGGTTGTCGAGCGCAGGGCAAGAAACGTATTCTAAACTGATGTCAAAACTGCCATCGCGGTGGTGTTTGCGGTAAGCCGACACAAAAGCATTGTCTGCTTTGTCAAAATAATTCAACATGCCTTGGTGCAAGGGCAATCCAGCGCGCAAGATGGTGGCCAAAACCGGCTGTTGCGCAAGCACTTTGCTTTCGTGAATGCCCAAAGGTGTTTGCACTTCTTGGATGGACCAAGGCAATTGGCGACTGATTTCATAAGCCGCTACCTCACCAATCCTTTCCAAATTGCGGCGAAAACGCATGCGGTCGCCCTGCACTTCTACATTCCTTAATTCAGCCACCCAATTGCTCACGAGGCTGTGTTGTTCACTCAGGTTAATGACCATTTGCTGTTGTTTGGACGTTAAATTTAAGGCATTTCGGTGGGCTCTTGGGCTTTCAAAAAACAAAACTGGTCTCCATCAAACAAACCCAGGTCACTGAGTTTTAGGTGGGGGATGACCAACAAAGCCATGAAACTCAAAGTCATGAAGGGAGCAGCCAATGGGGTGCCCAAAGCTTTGGCAGCGGCATCCATTGCCGTGTATTGGTCTGCTACGGCATACCCCTCTCCGGCACTCATCAAACCGGCTACGGGTAAACCCAAAACAGTAACATGGCCTTTTTCGTCCACACAAGACAATCCTCCTTTCTCCGCCATCACTGCATTCACGGCTGCACAAATGGCCGCATCGCTAACGCCTACGGCCACAATGTTGTGGGAATCATGGGCCACGCTGGAAGCGATGGCTCCTGCTTGAAGACCAAAATTTTTGACAAAGGCTTTGGCCACTGGCGCTTTGCGGTATCGGTTGACCACCACTATTTTCAACACATCAGTATGGGTGTTGGAGACCAAGATTTCTTGGCCGCTCGCGTTTTTTTGGGTGGTGGCGTTACACCACAATGCGGGTGTGATCAATTGCCCATCCAAGGCTTCCATCACAGGAATTTGACCAGACTTGGCAGGATAATCTGCAAGGGACAAGACCAAATCTGCGGGAGACAAAATGTTTGACTGAAAACGGTTAACCGGAACCACCTCAACAGCCCGCAACAAGGACTTTCCTTTTTCGGCCAAACTGCGGCCATTTTTAAATGAAGCCAAAACCGAAAAGTTTTCCAAGTCTTCCACCACAATGAAATCAGCAGGGTCTCCCACCCTCAACCTGCCCACTGGCAATTGATAATGCTCCATGGGATTGAGGGTAGCAGCTCGCAAAACAGCAAACAAGGGCAGGCCTTTGGCCACCGCACGGGCACAGATTTGGTTGATGTGTCCCAAGAGCAAACCATCGGGGTGTTTGTCGTCTGAACAAAACATGACTTGGCGGGGATGGCTTGCTACCAAGGGCCAAAGGGCTTCAAAATTTTTGGCCGCACTGCCTTCTCGGATCAAGATTTTCATGCCCAAGGACAATTTCTCCTCGGCTTCTTCTCGGGTAAAACATTCGTGGTCTGTACTGATGCCAGCAGCAATGTATTGCGCCACTGCAGCGCCGCGCAAACCAGGGGCATGGCCGTCAATGGGTTTGCCA
>RDYY01000343.1 GCA_004293505.1 Sphingobacteriia bacterium
ATCCAAATTCAATACGGTCAACCCCGATGTATTGGTAGAAAAATTTGGGGCCGACACCTTTCGGATGTATGAAATGTTTCTGGGACCTGTTGAGCAGAGTAAACCTTGGGACACCAAAGGAATTGAGGGAGTACACCGCTTCTTGAAAAAACTCTGGCGTTTGTTTTTTGAAGAAGAAAAGGGCAAGGTTTGGAACGAGGATGCACCTACAGCAGCAGAGCAAAAAATCTTGCACCGAACCATCAAGAAAATAACTGAAGACACAGAACGCTATGGCTTCAATACAGCGGTCAGTGCTTTCATGATTGCGGTCAATGAATTGCACGATGCCAAGTGCAGCAAAAAAGCCATTCTAGAACCCCTGCTCATTTTGATCACCCCCTATGCGCCCCATGTTGCGGAAGAGTTGTGGTCAGCATTGGGCCACAACGATTCTATTCTGGATGCCTCTTTTCCCCAATGGGAAGCCAAGTGGTTGACAGAAACCGAAAAAGAATACCCGGTAAGCGTCAACGGTAAATTGCGCACCAATGTTTCTTTGCCTTTGGACATGGAAACTGATGCGGTAGAGAAGCTTATCTTGGCCAATGAAGTGGTGCAAAAATGGGTGGACAACCAGCCCATTAAAAAATTCATTTTTGTAAAAGGACGGATGATCAATGTAGTGGTATAACCACACCCAACTGATGCGTAAAACAACCTTTCCTGTTCTTGTATACCTGGTTTTGTTTGTGCTACCCTTTTTGTCTATGGCCCAATCTGAAGGGACCAAACCAGTTGTTCCACCCCCCAAAAGAAGTTTTAAAAACCTCACCAATCCCGACTCCATAGGGTACATGAATTTCAAGCTGGTTCCTGTGCCTTTGATTACTTCTTCTCCAGAGACAGGCGTAAGATTTGGGGCAGCGGTGGAATATTTTTTCAATGCCAAAAACAAAAATTTAGAAGCGCGTGGTTCCTATTTGCATGGCCAAATGACCTTCAGTACCAAAAACCAGTTTGAAATCAGTGGGGGTTGGCAAGTTTTTTCCAAAGGAGAGAAATTTGTCTTCAGGGGTAGCGGTGGTTTTACTTCTTTCAACGAAAGGTTTTGGGGTGTAGGCAACCAAACCCTGGACAACCAAGACTATTACAGCCAGTTTTATAACCGCAATTTTTTGGACAGCCGCAATTACCGGCTCTTGGGCAAACAATGGTATGCGGGATTGGCCATGAATTACAGCAGAACTTACCAAGTTCGCTATTCGCGCCCCCTCACACCTGACTTGCAGAAAATTCCTGGTGTGGAAGGGAGTACGGTTTTTGGATTTGGCCCAGCTGTTTTGTATGAAGGCCGAAACTTTCCTTTTAGTGCCACCAAGGGATCTTATTTAGAATTGTATTACCAGCGCCATGCCAAGGTATTGGGCGCTAATTATTCTTATGATGAATGGATGTTTGATTGGCGGCATTTTATTCCCTTTGGTCAAACCGCCACCTGGGCTTTCCAATTCCAATTTAGAGAAACAGGCGGAGAAGTGTCTTTGCGGGAAATGCCCCGCATGGGAAGTTCTACCTTGATGCGGGGATTTTTTACGGGTTCGCGACAAGTCTTATACAGCTGCCCAAACGGAATTCCGGGGCCGCATCTGGAAATGGGTGTATGGTAGCGTGTTTGCTGGTGCTGGGGTAGTGGATGAAACGTATAGCAAGTACCAATGGGACCAATTGCGGTTTGCTGGTGGTGCAGGCCTGCGCTTTTTGGTGAACCAAAAAAACCGCATGTTTATTCGGCTGGATTATGCCCGCAACAGCATGGGTGGATCTGCTTACTACGTTAAACTCAACGAGGCTTTCTAAGGCTTCTATTCCGTATCTTCCCATTTTAATTTTTACCATGACCAGAAAAATTCTTTTCCTCTGTACACTCTTGTTTTCGCTGGGGTCAACAGCCCAAGTAAAAAAAATAGAGACGGCCGATTTGTTGGCCAATAAATTGCCCAACGGTTTTCGCCAAGCTTTGCCCCAAGT
>RDYY01000344.1 GCA_004293505.1 Sphingobacteriia bacterium
GGAGGAGCCAAGGCAGTAGCTTATACCCAGCAATTGCAATTGGCCATCATTTTTGGTGGTATGTTGGCTGCTGGCTATTTCATGGTCAGCGCTTTGCCTGATGGCATTGGCTTTGGTGAAGCTTTGTCTTTGGGAGGTGTTTCGGGTAAACTAAATGTCATCACCACCGGATTTACGCCAGATGGATTTGATTGGAAGGACCGGTACAACTTGGTGAGTGGCACCATTGGGGGGCTATTTTTGGCACTTTCTTATTTTGGAACTGACCAAAGCCAAGTGGGTCGCTATTTGACTGCCAAAAGCACTACGGAAAGCCGGATGGGATTGCTGTTAAATGGTTTGGTCAAGATACCCATGCAGTTTTCTATTTTGCTCTTGGGAGCGTTGTTGTTTGTTTTTTATCAGTTCAATGCATCCCCCGTTTTTTTTAACCGAGCGGTAGAAGAAAAAGCCCTGCAAACACCCTATCGAGATAGTTTAACACAATTGAAAACGCGGTTTGATACCTTGCAATTTGATCAATTGGCCCAAAGCAAGTGGTATTTGCAAGCGCCCCGGCCCTCGCTCAAAGACAGCATCCGTCAACAACAAACCCAAATTGATTTCCTGCGCAAAGACTACAAAAGAATCTTGGCAAAAGCCAGCCCTGGCGCAGACACCAACGACACCAATTATATTTTTCTGCGTTATGTGGTGGACCAATTGCCGACGGGTTTGGTTGGGCTTTTGATTGCCATCATTTTTTTGGCTGCTTGGGGTTCCATTGCAGCTGCATTGAATTCATTGGCATCCTGCACCATGATTGATTTTCACCAAAGGTTTTCAACTGGGATGGGCCAAGAGCAAGCGTATACCTGGTCCAAGGGCTATACTTTTTTGTGGGGGGTGTTTTGCATCATCACTGCGCAATTTGCCAGTGGTTTGGGCAGTTTGATCGAGGCTGTTAATGTATTGGGTTCACTTTTTTATGGGGTAATCTTGGGCATTTTTTTAGCGGCATTTTATGTGCCTTTCGTAAAAGGCCGAGCAGTTTTTTGGGCTGCAGTTTTGGGAGAATTGGGTGTCATAGCACTTTTTTTATTGGACCGATATGGCTATTTGGGATTGGGCTTTTTGTGGTTAAATGTGGCAGGCGCTTTGTTGGTGCTGGTCTTGGCTTTGTTGTTCCAGTTCTACTTGTCTTCCCTCGGGAAAAAACAATAGTGTACTTTACAAATCATTATGGCACATCAATTTCCGCGTGTTGCTTGGGCCGATGGCACCACCTTGTACGAAGTCAACTTAAGGCAATACACTGCAGCTGGCAGTTTTGCCGCTTTTTCCCAGCACTTACCTCGATTAAAAAACATGGGAATTGGCTGTTTGTGGTTCATGCCATTCACCCCCATTTCCCTTGTCAAGCGGCAAGGTAGTTTGGGCAGTTATTATGCTTGTAGCAGTTATACCCAAGTAGGGGAGGAATTTGGTACATTGGCCGATTTTAAAGCATTGGTCTCCCAAGCACATCATTTGGGCATGAAGGTCATCATGGATTGGGTGGCCAACCATACGGGTGCAGACCACGAATGGA
>RDYY01000345.1 GCA_004293505.1 Sphingobacteriia bacterium
ATAGGTTGGTATGGTCCAGATCCACTAGAGGCGGTGGGGTCCCAACCTTTTACAGAATCGGATCCACCGGCTACTGATTTTTTGGGCCAAACTTGTGTGGAATGGGAAAACAGTTCGCAAGCTTTTGAAGACCTGGGTTGCAGGCGCGTTATTTTACGCACGGGTATTGTCCTGAGCAAAAGGGGAGGGGCTTTGCCCGAATTTTTAAAACCCTTGGCTTTTAAAGTGGCGGCTACTTTGGGCAATGGCCGACAAATCATTTCTTGGATCCATGTGCAAGACCTGTGTCAGCAATTTTTGTGGGCCTTGGAAAATCCTGCGGCCACTGGCGTTTACAATGCTGTAGCACCTGCAGCAGTTAGCAATGAAGAAATGACCAAGACCCTGGCCCAGGTGCTTGGCGGAAAACACTATTTGCACATCAAAGTACCTGCTTTTGTATTGAAAGCCGTCTTGGGCGAAATGAGCATTGAAGTATTGAAAAGCACCCATGTATCGGCCCAAAAAATCATGGACCAAGGATTTCAATTCTGCTACCCCCAATTGACGCCTGCACTGCAAGACTTGATGGGAATCAAGTCTTAAGATGGCTGTGTTGCTTGCCACCCCTTTTTGTTGCTAGTCGCACAAAATCGGTTGTGGTAACCACTAGATTAGTTCAGGTCTCTTCGGTTGTGCAGGAAAAAGCACAGGCCCCAAATGGCCACTGTGTAGACCAGTGTAATCACCACTTGTTCGGGTACTTGTTCCAGCATTTGCAGGTATTTGGCTTTCCCGTCCTTGCCAAAATTACCAATGAAAGCAGGCACCACAATGGTTTGGTCCATGGCTTCAACGGGCAAAAAACGATCACCTGGAATTTTTTTGTAGCGCAGGTAACCAGCCAGCATGTTCTCCCCAATCAAGGTGTAAAACATGAAAATGCCCATGGCAATAAAGGCTTTGCGAATCAAATAGCCCAGCATGAAAGCAATCGAGAGTTGACCAAAACTTTGCAAGAAGAACAAAGGCACATAATGTAATTGCTCGGGCATGCGGTCCAGTTTATCGGGATCCATGTACAGTCCAAAACCCAAACAAACCAGAAAATACACCAGGGTAATGGTCAGGGTCACCAAGAAAACGTCAATGAATTTCCCCCACATGAAATCTTTTCTTTCCCACCCATCAATGATGTTTTGGCGGTGGGTACGGTATTGCACTTCGTTGGTGATGAGCATGATCACCAAGATGGCGGGCAGGACCACAAAAAACGAAGAGAAGAAAGCAATGGTGTGAAATGCTTCGGGAAAGGCAAAGGGGTTGCCCAAAAACATTTTGATCATTTGCCCGGTTTTGTCGTCCCGGGTAATGTCCAAGTAAACATTAAAGAAGCCAGAGTTAATGGCAGGATAAGACAACAAGACAATGCCCAACATGCCCCAGAATGCGGGGTATTTCCTGATCTTGAGCCATTCTATGCGGATAAGCTGTTTCATGTTAATCGTTGGTGAGTTCAAAAAATTTGCTTTCCAAGCTTTTCTGTTTCAATTGCAAATGGTGCAAGGCAATGCCCTTGTCAAAACAAAACTTTGGCAAAATGAACACAATAGCGCTGGTCTTGGGCATAGGCAGACAATACACCCGGATAAGCTTGCAAAGCCTGTGATAATTCCTCGGTTGATGCTGCCCCCATTTCTACGATGTCTTCGTTGGACAATACTTCAGCTACTTTACCAGCAGTAAGTAGTTGGCCTTTTTTTAGAATGGCCATGTGGGTACAAACCTTTTCTACTTCATCCAACAAATGACTGGCCAAAATAATGGTGGTACCGCCCGCTGCCAATTCTTTGATCAGGTCCCTGATTTCCATGATGCCCACAGGATCCAAGCCATTGGTAGGCTCATCCAACAACAAGACCTCGGGCTGTCCCAGCAGGGCCGCTGCAATGGCCAAGCGTTGTTTCATGCCCAAACTATAGGCACTGAACCGGCTCTTTTTTCTTTCGGTCAGTTTCACCAATTCCAACACCCTTTCTATGTCGGCTTCGTCGCCCCGGCCACTGATGGCTTGGGTGATGCGCAGGTTTTCCAAACCCGAGAGGTAGTGGTAAAAATTGGGCGTCTCCAACAAAGAACCAATGCGGCGCCGATAAGGTTGGTCGGGCGCATCAAACCAAGTGCCGATAAGGTTGGTCAGGCGCATCAAACCAGGTAAATTGTCCGGCATCGGCTTTCAATACATTCAACACAATGCTCATGAAAGTAGTCTTGCCACTACCATTGGGACCCAAAATACCATACACCGATCCCCGGGGGATTTCCAGGCCAAGATTGGTCAAAGCCTTGATGGGTCCATAGGCTTTGCTGAGTGCAGTTGTTGCTAATATCACAGTCTACTGTTTAAGGTTTGGTCCACTGGCGAATCACGGA
>RDYY01000347.1 GCA_004293505.1 Sphingobacteriia bacterium
GGTTGCAGCAACACCAATGAACAAGAAATCACCGATAATGTGGTAGTGAACGCCCCACCTTCGGCCAGTTTTAGCTTTGTTTCCAATGGCTGTATCAACAGCAATATCCCCTTTACCGATGCATCCGATGGGGTAGGGAGGCCTTTGGTGCGCTGGCTTTGGGAGTTCAGTGACAATACCACTAGCACGGTGCAAAATCCGGTCAAGAGCTTTGCAGCCGCTAATAACCATACGGCCAAGCTCACGGCCATCACCGACTTTGGTTGCATAGCCACTTCTACCCAAGCCATTAACCTCTCCAGTAAACCCATTGCCAGTTTCACCATTCCCCAAAAACGCTGTGAGTCCAGTCCAGTGCAGCTTACAGATGCTTCCAGTTTGGCGGTTGGAGCCCAAAACAATACCATTACCCGTTGGACTTGGAACTTGGACAATGGGGGCAAGCCCGATACCTTGAACACCAATGCTGCACAAAGCCAAACCTATGAACAATGGGGGTTTAAAGATGCTTGGTTGGTGACCGCATCCAATACCGGGTGTGTGAGCGATACCTTCAGGATTGCTGGAGGATTTAAAATCAATCCCTTGCCCCAAGTGGGATTTATTCTGCCTGAAGTTTGTCTGGCCGATGCCAGTGCGCCTTTCTTGGATACCACCAAAATTGCCGATGGCACAGAAGCTTTGTTCAAATATTCTTGGTGGTTGAATGTAGGTGTCAATCCCATTACACCAGGGCCCAATTTTGAAACCAGCACGGATAAGAACCCAGCACCCAAGTACAACGCAGCAGGCGATTATTTTGTGCGCTTGGCAGTAGAGTCCAACAATGGTTGCGTGAGAAGCTTGGTCAAACCCTTTACTGTAAATGGCAGCATCCCCAATCCTTCCTTTACAGTGGTGCAAGCCAATCCCTTGTGCAGCAACGATTCCATTCGCATCATCAATACCTCTACGGTTGATTTTGGTGCAGTTACCCGACTGGACATCAGTTGGGATACCATTGGCAGCCCTACCCAGTTTGTGCGCGATGAAAGCCCTGCTGCCAATAAGGCTTACAGCAATTTGTACACGAAATTTTCCAGTCCTTCTACCCAATCTGTAGGCATCAAAGTTTTGGCTTATTCGGGTAATTCTGCCGTGTGTCGAAAAGCTGTTTACCAAGTCATTCCGCTCTTGAATGCCCCCGTGGCCAGTTTTGCCGATGTGAGAGACATTTGTTTGGATGCCGCTCCGCGTACCATCAACCAAGGCAGCTTTGTTTCAGCTTTGGCCGGTTCACCTGTTTATTCAGGACCAGGTATTTCTGTATCGGGTGTTTTTAATCCAGCCAACGCAGGGGTTGGTAACCACCTCTTAAAATACACGGTCACCAATACTGGCGGTTGCAAGGACTCCGCCACCCAACCCATCACGGTTTGGCCTTCTCCCCAAGCCAAATGGGGTGTGCAGTCCATTCTCTGCGAGAAAAACGATTTGCAGTTCACCGATACGTCGGCGGCCAATTTTGGCAACATCACCCAACGCATTTGGAATTTTGGCAACAATACAGCTGAT
>RDYY01000090.1 GCA_004293505.1 Sphingobacteriia bacterium
GGCAACAAGTCTTGGGTCTTTTCATACTGCAGCAAAACCTGGTAAGTTCCTTCTTTTTTGGTATTGATTTCACTGGCTTGTAAGCGCCGCAACGCCATGTCCAACCAAACGGTTGCTATGGAAAAATCGGCACGTGCGTCGGTGGGTATAACATTCAACACTTTGCACCAATGTCCGCCCTTCGATTCCTTGCCCCTGTCCACTGTCAAAAAGGGGTAATCGGTTAAACTGTTGAGGGAAAAATCCAAACCGCGCTTGGGCAACAAAGCAAAATCTTGGGTGCTGATCTGCATCCGCTTGCCTTTTTGGTAAGTGATGACTGCGTTTTTCACCGGCATTTTGATAAAGGAGATGTCTACTGTCATGGTCAGGTTGGCTTTGAAGTAAGCCACTGAATCCATGCGATGTTGAATGGCCAAAAGGTCTTTGTCTATCCCTTGTGCTGCCAGCGTGGTCACCCCAAAAAAAACCGTCAACCACGTAAAATATTTCCAATAATGGCGCATCAATCCAAGTCTTTTTTCATGAAAAAATAAGTACCCAAGCCCATCACCAGCAGGGTATAAACCAACAAGAGAAGGGCATTAAACCCCACCACAGACCAGGGAATTTCGGCCAAGAAAAAATATTGCCAACTGTCCATCAGTTTGACAAAAAACCAACGGTTTAAAAAAGCAGAACCCAAATCAATCTTCAACAAGAGATTGGTAAAAACCAGAAAAAAAGAAGCTGCAATCCAAGTGGCCATGGCTTCTTTGATCAAAATGGCCAAGGTCAAGCTGACCACGGTAAAAAACACCATGGACAAACCACCAAAGGCAAAAGCCCATGCTATCCTTTCGCGGGCTACCGCATCTGTAAAAAAATTTAAACTGTCTAGGTAAACCACCAAGTCGCCCCGACCAAAAAAAACATAGGAGAACAAAACGGCAGAGCCTGCCAAAAAAAGCAGGACCATCAGTGTGAATTGAATGGCCACCACATATTTGGCCAAAACCAGTGGCCTTTTTGACAAGGGTTGCAAGAAAAGGGCATGCAGGGTTTTGTCCTTGTATTCGTTGGTCATCATGCCCGAAACAACAATCATTAAAATCAAAGGCAAATGAAACCAAAGGGTGTTCAAGAGCAAATACACCATGAGGTTTCCATTGAGCAAGTTCCCTTCAAAATAAAAAGATTTGCGTAGGTTGTCCAAGAGCAATTCAATGATATTGGTGCCCTGAAAATAGGCGCCCAACAAGACCAAGGCTTCAATCAGCAAAATGGCCCCAAAAGCCCAATAAGTGCGGCGCTGCCGCATCAACTTGAACCATTCTGCTCTTACCAATGCCATCATACAGTAGGGGTTTCAAACAGTTCTTGCATGCTGTAATCTGGGATACAAGATTCAACTGGTATACCTTCTGCCAACAAGGCTTTGAGCAAAGAAGATATTTGATCTGCCCCAATGTCTACCCAAGCCATTTGGCCCCTGATGTGGTGGGGGTAAGCTTGCAAAGATTTGGAATGGGCCAAGTCCTTTCCATACAAGGCATAACCCAGGGTGTGGGCAGATAAAATTTCTTGGGTAGGCCCACTGTGAATCATCTTTCCCCCTTTTAAAACACACAAGCGGTGACAGGTGCGGGCCAGTTCTTCGGTGATGTGAGAGGACAATAAAATGGCCAAACCCTTATCATCACACAAAGATTGAATCAGGTCTCTTAATGTAGCAACCCCCAAAGGATCCAACCCATTGAAAGGCTCATCCAATACCAGCACCGCGGGATCATTCAACAAGGCGATCGCAATACCCAATCTTTGTCGCATACCCATGGAAAAACGCTGAACAGGGTCTTTGCGGTTGGGGTCTAATCCTACTTGCGTCAAACAAGACCGAATGAAAGCAGGGCTGGTTTTGATGCCTTGCACACGGGCAAATACCTGGATGTTTTCTGCTGCAGACAAATAATCATAGAGGCCCGGTTTTTCAATGATGCCGCCCAAAGGCTTGACTTTTCCTTGCGGTACCCATACAGTTCCACTGTCGGGTTTGACCAAACCAAAAATAATTTTGAACAAGGTTGATTTTCCCGCCCCATTGGCGCCCAACAAACCCAACATTTCACCTGGCGCACAATGCAAGGAAACACCCTGCAAAACTGCCAGTGAGCCATAAGATTTATACAGGTCTTTGACTTCCATCAGGAACCCACCTCCAATTGCAGGGCATGATAGTCAAATTTTGCTTGGTAATTGGACTCCAAAAAAGTGCGGTTCCAGAATTTTTTCTTGAACAAAAACAAAGGTTCTTTTACCATGAAATAAGGTACAATAGTGGTACCACTTGACGCCCTTGCTGTCGTAATAGGCCGATACTTGTTTCTCCAATCCCAATTCTTCTGCCGCTACCAAAGCCGCCATTCTTTGGCATTTAGAACCTATGTAAGTATCACAAATTTTTCGGTTGAACCCATGGATAAAAAACTGGTCCTTGGCCCTTTTGTAATTTTGAAACCGAGACCAACCGTCGGCCAATACCAAAAAAATATGGACAAAAGAGAACAAGAAACACCAAACCCAAAAAACTATGTGAAAAACTGATTGGTACAGCAATGCGTAGCGCAATTGGATCCAATAAATCCAAGATTCCAACACAAATAGCACCAGAGAATAATACAGCAAGCGACCTACCCGCAAATAGGAGACAAACAAGTGGGGCTGCTTGGGTAGAACAGAAATGGACATGACTAAAGATAACAGAATGGACAATAAATTCAAAAACCCACTAGCGCAAATTGCGGGTATCTACCCGGGTAGGTGTTTGGGTCCCAGCCACAATCCCCCTGGCACTCAAGGCTATCGCTTGGATGATGCGGGTCATGTTGGCCATGTCTAAAGTGCCAATTTCATCGCTGGGTTTGTGGTAATTGGGCTCATTGTCCATTTTAGAAGTAGAAAGGGTGTGGGCGGGTACACCCAAACGGGCCAATGTTGCATTGTCGGAACGGTAAAACAAGTTTTGGTCGGGATAAGGATCGGGGTAAAAAACAAAAGCTGTACCCGCTAAATTATCTTGCATGATTTTACCCATGTCCGTTTTGTCGTACCCCGTGATATAAGCAGAATTCTTGCCCCATTTGCTTTCTGTGCCAATCATTTCAATGTTGAACATGGCTTTGACTTCATCGGGATTGAAGCGCTGGGAAAAATAAGTTGCCCCAAATCCCCCCACTTCTTCGGCCGTGAAAGCGGCAAAAACCAAAGTGCGGGCATTGTTCCCCAAAGCCTGGTAATACCGGGCCAAAAGCATCACAGCAGTGGTACCAGCTGCGTCGTCATTGGCCCCGTTGTATATGGAATCCCCATTGACAGCCCTTCGGCTGTTGACGCCCAAATGATCATAGTGGCCAGAGAAAATTACGTACTCATTGGGCAGGGTTTTGCCCGGCAAAATGCCCACTACATTGGCCAGGTTTTGGGTAGTGATCTCATGTTGGGCCTCAATTTGGTAACGTGCAGGTATTTTGTCGGTCAACAAAAAAACCACGGAATGAGCAGAAGCAAAGAGTTGGTTTTTCAAGTTCACCAAGCGACCAAAATTGCTGGCAAAACTGGTATCTACCAGGACCACCAAGTTGCTGGTCAATTGGGCGTATTTCCTGGCTTCAGCCAAAAAATTAGCGCCTTTCAGGATGCGTACCATTTGGTACCCAGATTGTTCATTCAACAAAAGCTTGGGTTGACAAGTCACTACAATGACCTGTTTGGTATCCAAAGCTTGTCCATCTAATTGGGCACTGGCACTGATGAATTGGGGTTTGACCATTTGAAAAGACTGGAGAAAATTGCCATTCCCTTTCAAGGTCTGCAAACCCGTTTTTTTGAATTCATCGGCAATGAAAGCAGCCGCTTTGTCAATCCCTGGGGTAAAAGTCCTGCGGCCCGCCATGTCATCGGCGGCCAAAACACCCAACACACGGGTAACTTCTTTTTCATTGACCAGGTAAATAGTTTCAGTCGCATCAGCCTTAATTTGGAAACAAGTTACGCCAACTGCAACCGACTACAAACTCATCATCTCTTTAAATTTAACCGTTTGGCGGCGACTGACTTCAATTTTCTCGCCCCCCTTTAGTTCCAAAATCAATCCCCCATTGAAATAAGGCTCAATTTTTTCGATCCACCTCAAGTTGATGATGTGTTTGCGGTTGGCCCTAAAAAACATGCGATCATCCAACCTCTCTTCCAATGCATTCAAAGATTTTAGGATCAAAGGCTTGTGGGTACTGAAAAATACCTTGGCATAATTGCCCACACTTTCAAACAACCGAATCTCGGACAGTTTCACAAACCAACACCTTTCACCATCTTTCACAAAAACCTGGTCGTGTTCGGTCAATGGGCCCCGGTGAATGCCCTGTAAGCCCATGTTTTCTTTGTATAATTCTGCCTGTAATTTTTGGATGGCATCCGACAAACGTTTGGGTTCAACGGGCTTCATCAAATAATCCAAGGCATTCACTTCAAAGGCTTTGATGGCATATTCATCATAAGCAGTGGTGAAAATGACTTTGGGGGCTTTTTCCACTTCCGCCAACAAATCAAATCCTGTTTTGCCGGGCATTTGGATGTCCAAGAAAATGAGGTCGGGATGGTGGGTGTCAATTTTTTCTAATCCTTCATCGGCATTGGCGGCTTCATCAATCACTTCTATGTCGCCATGCTCTTGCAATAATTTTTTGAGTTCATTTCTTGCCAGTCTTTCGTCGTCGATGATCAGGGTTCTGATGGCCATGGTAAAGGTTTATAGTGGCTGTAAAATGGGTACGGGTAAAATGATTTTGGCTTCCACTTCTCCACCCTCCAAGTTGCGGATAGAGAATTGGCCTTTGTAGCCATAGAGCAATTTAAGGCGATTGCGGGTACTGCTCAAACCAAATCCCTCGTCGGGCAATGCCGTTTCTTGCAAACAACCTGAATTGCGCACAATTAATTCGTGGTGGTCTCCGGTAAAATCAGAAATGACCGTGACGGTTCCGCCCTCTTTTTGTCGGGCTATGCCATGCTTGATGGCATTCTCCACCAAGGTTTGCAACATCATGGGCGGGATGGGTTGGTCCAAAGTGTCTTCGTCAATTTCAAAATTCACTTGAAGGCGGTCTTCAAAGCGGATTTGTTCCAAAGCCAAATAGTCTTTGACAATGTTCAATTCTCTTTCCAAGGGCACGGTTTCTTGCTTCTCGGCCTGCATGCTGCTGCGCAAAATATTGCTGAGCTCGGTAATGGCCGTTCGGGCCCTTTGGGGATTTTCATCTACCAAGGCCCGAATGCTGTTCAAAGCGTTGAAAATAAAATGGGGATTGATGTGAGACTTGATGGTCTGCAACTCCAATTCTTTGACCAAGCTCTCCAAGCGAATCTTTTGGATTTCTGTTTTGGTACCCAGTTGAATATAGTGCCAGAGGTAATAAAAGGTCAACCAAACCAACAACAGAGGGGTATCTGACACCAGGTTGATCAAGAACCGGGTACCAATCGACACTTTTACTTCAGGATTATAGAGTTTCAACCATTCGGCAATGGCAGAATTGGTCAGGTTAAAAGCAATGACAATGGTAAAAAAAATGACCGCCAACAACAGCCATTTGCGGTTCATGTCGGGTGGTCTAAGCCCCAAAGCGCGGATGGCTTCCCGCAACAAATGGGTAAACAAAATACCAGTGATGGTAATGACCACCAATTTGGAATAGAAAATATCGGTGAACTTGGAATCGAAAATATAGGCGAAAAATATCATGGCCAGGCCATAACCCAACCAGCCAGCCGCTTGGCAAAGCCAATAAATTTGGGTTTTTCGCAATTTGATCATGGTACAAAGATAGACTGGGGGCCAGCTAAAGCTTGTCCTTTTTGGATTAATGGCAAATCCAACGGATATGGGGTTGAAAACAATCTCCCCTTCCCCTGAACCTTTGGTGCAAGCTGGTGTTTTGTTGAAGAAAACCACCTATTATTGCCCAAAACGGTAATTTTACCTTTAAACTGTATTGAACCCATGGAATTTGTACCGGGCCCCTTGCTGAAAAACATCAACTCCCCCGAAGACCTCAAACAATTGGGGCGAGAGCAACTGCACCAAGTCTGTGAAGAATTGCGCCAGTACATCATTGATGTGGTGAGTGTGCAGGGTGGGCATTTTGCTGCCAGTTTGGGCGTGGTGGAATTAAGTGTTGCCTTGCATTATGTGTACAATACCCCCCACGACCAACTGGTGTGGGACGTAGGCCACCAAGCTTATGGGCACAAAATTTTAACCGGTCGCCGCGAAGTATTCCCCACCAATCGCAAATACAAGGGCCTGAGCGGGTTTCCCAAGCGTTCAGAAAGTCCTTATGACACTTTTGGTGTGGGGCATTCCTCCACTTCTATCTCTGCCGCATTGGGCATGGCCATGGCCGCCAAATACAAGGGTGATAACCGCAAATCCGTGGCCGTCATTGGCGATGGTTCCATGACAGCTGGCATGGCATTCGAAGCCATGAACCATGCAGGGGTGGCCGATGCCGATGTCCTCATTATCCTCAACGACAATTGCATGAGCATTGACCCCAATGTAGGGGCACTCAAAGAATACTTAACCGATATCTCCACTTCTCCTACCTACAACAAAGTAAGGGACGAAGTCTGGAACCTGATGGGCAAACTGCCCGTGGGCAAGCAGTTCAGCCGAGAAATGGCCAGCAAATTGGAAGCTTCCATCAAAGGGGTGGTCAGCAAAAGTTCCAATTTGTTTGAAGCTTTGAAGCTGCGCTATTTTGGGCCGATTGATGGGCACAACATCACCAAATTGGTAGACACCCTCAAAGACCTGAAAGAAATTCCTGGCCCCAAGATTTTACACATTGTCACCACCAAGGGCAAAGGCTATGCATTGGCCGAAAAAGACCAAACCAAATGGCATGCACCGGGCTTGTTTGACAAAGTAACGGGCGAGATTTACAAGAAAAAAATAGACCAACCCCAACCCCCCAAATACCAAGACGTATTTGGACATACCATGGTAGAGTTGGCCGAAAGTAACCCCAACATCATGGGCATAACGCCCGCCATGCCCAGTGGTTCTTCTTTGAAAATCATGATGGACAAAATGCCCCACCGTGCTTTTGATGTGGGCATTTGTGAGCAACACGCAGTTACAGTAAGCGCAGGCATGGCCACCCAAGGCATGCGGGTTTTTTGTAACATATATTCTTCTTTCATGCAAAGGGCTTATGACCAAGTCGTACACGATGTGGCCATACAAAAACTACCCGTCGTATTCTGCCTGGACCGGGCAGGGTTGGTGGGCGAAGACGGCCCCACCCACCATGGCTGTTACGACATTGCCTACATGCGTTGCATTCCCCATTTGGTGATCGCAGCCCCCATGAACGAACAAGAATTGCGCAACCTCATGTACACGGCACAATTGGACAACAATACCCATCCCTTTGTGATCCGTTATCCCCGGGGCGAAGGCGTCATGACCAATTGGCGCACTCCTTTTGAAGCCCTTCCTATTGGCAAGGGACGCAAACTAAAAGATGGCAGGGACTTGGCCATTTTGAGTTTTGGTCACCCGGGTAATTTTGCCCAAGCTGCCATCCGTGAGTTGCGGGCCGAAGGCTTGGACCCTGCCCATTATGACCTGCGTTTTGTGAAGCCCATAGACGAAGATTTGTTGCACGAAGTATTTAGCCGCTACCAAAAAATTGTAACGGTAGAGGATGGAACGGTTGTGGGTGGGTTTGGTTCCGCCATTTTGGAATTCATGCAAGCAAATGGCTACAGTGCAGAAGTAAAAATTTTGGGCATACCCGATCGTTTGGTAGAACACGGCACACCCAAAGAATTGTACCGAGAATGTGATTATGATGCCACTGGCATCGCCGCTGCCGTGCGGGAATTGATGGCCGATCAAGTAAGCGTGAAAGCAGAATTATTGAACTAATTTTCGCTGGCTGCCTCGTGGTCAATGCCTTCTTCTGCCAAGTCGGCAGCGCGGTTGTCGTTCCATTCTACAATGAAATTGTTCATGCCCGGACCCACCAGCAGTTTCATGTATTTCTGTTGGGACAATTCTAAAATAGAAAGGAAGAGGAAGATGGCGTGGATGCGGTCTTCACACACTTCAAAGACTTTTTCAAACGCCACAGAACGCCCCCTTTGGATGGTGTCCAACATGTAGTCCCGACTGCCTTCCATGGTGTAGTTGTAGCGCACCACAGTGTGCACGGGTTTGTTCTGTCTGTCGTGCACCCTTTGCATCACTTTTTCAAATGACTTCATCAATTTAAAAAGGGTGATGTTTTGGATCTCTGTGCCTTCAGAACTTTCTTCGCCAATGCTGGCCATTTCCCTTTGCAGGTTGCCCCGCTTGACCATGAGCATGCGCAAAGCTTCCATCTCGGCCATTTCTACAGCAGCTTCCTTGAATTTTTTGTACTCCAAGATTTTGTCGATCAATTCTTGGCGGGGATCAATTTCGTTGCCTGCCGCATCTATTTCTTTGCGGGGCAACAAAAGCCTGGCTTTGATGCGCATGAGGGTAGAAACAAACAAAATGAACTCACTGCTCAATTCAATGTTCAGTGCCTCAGACTGGTGCAAAAAGTCCAAAAAATCTTGCGTGATTTTGGAAATGGGAATATTGTAAATGTCCAATTCATCCCTCTCGATAAAAAAAAGCAAGAGGTCAAATGGACCTTCAAATTGGTCTAGTTTAATTTGATAAGCAGGGGCAGCACTCACGGCAGGTCGATTTGTACAAAGAAACAGAAACGGGCCCTAAAAAGGCCCGTTTTGCGAATTAGTTATCCACCTGCTCATTTGCGCAAGCTGTCCCTTATTTCCATCAGAAGGGCATCGGTACTGGAGGGTGCAGCAGGGGCCGCGGGGGCTTCTTTTTTGGTTTTGTTGATGGCTTTGATGACCAAAAAGACCACAAATGCCACCACCAAAAAGTCAATCAGGTTGGTGATGAAGACCCCGTATTGAACGGCTATTTCTGCCACAGCTGGGGTTTGGACCGCGCCACTGGGATCTTTTGCTTCGGCCACGGCGGCCTGAATCACCCATTTTTTGTCGGCAAAATCCACCCCGCCGGTAAGCAAACCCACCAGGGGCATGACCATGCCATCCACAAATGAACTCACGATTTTACCAAAACTGGCGCCCATGATAAAAGCAACAGCCGTATCCACCAAATTGCCCCGCATGGCGAAGGCTTTGAATTCTTGAATCATGCTCATGTTAAAAAGTTTTGGGGTTAAATTAATCCATTATTTTTTCAAGCCAGGGTATTGCAAGTCCAAACTTTTCAACAATTGGTGCAAGGCATTGGCCACCACCCACTCTTTGTACCAATTCTGGTCCGTAGGTACCACGGTCCAAGGAACAGCCTGGCATTTGTTCAAAGCTTCATGGTAATACTTGCGGTAATCCTTCCAAAGTTTGGCTTCGGCAAAATCGTTGGCATTGTATTTCCACTGTTTTTCGGGTTGGCTGATCCTTTCTTTCAAGCGCAATTGCTGCTCTTCTGGCGACAGGTGGAGGTAAAATTTCAATACATGGGTGTGGTTGTGTTCCACCAAAAGTTGCTCAAAATCATTGATGGCTTTGATGCGGGCTTTGGCTTTTTCATCGGGGCACCATTTGTGTACCCGAGTGACCAAAATGTCTTCGTAATGAGACCGATTGAAAACTTGGATCATGCCCTTGGCCGGTACATGGGGGTGTACCCGCCACAAAAAATCATGGGCCAATTCCTCAGCACTTGGGGCTTTGAAAGACTTGACGGTAACGCCTTGGGGGTTCATGCTGCCAAAAACGCTGCGGATCAATCCATCCTTACCACTGGCATCCATGCCTTGGATCACCACCAATACACTGTGGCTGGCGGCAGCATATAACCTGTTTTGCAAGTCGGACAAGTCGGTTAACAATGCCTGGGTCTTGGCCTTGGTTTTTTCCTTGTCCCATCCTTTGGGGGCCCGGGTACTGATTTTTCCCAAATCAATTTTTGCCATGGTTTGCTTTTACTAAAGTTATCCAAAGCCCAATAAAAAAAAGCAACTTTGCGGCCAAACCAACACCCCCATGACAGCCAAATTGATCAACGGCAGTATTTTTCTTTTGCTCTGCCTCATTTGGGGTTCTTCCTTCATGCTCATGAAAGATGGGATGAATGCTTTGACCCCTTATCAAGTGGCTTCTTTGCGCATCCTGAGTGCGGGCTTGGTCCTTTTTCCTTTTGCCCTCAAAGCCTATCGCAGCATAGCACCCCAACAAAGGGCCAAGGTTGTGCTCTCGGGTTTATTGGGTAGTTTTTTCCCCGCTTATTTGTTTTGCGTTGCCGAGACCCGGATTGATGCTGCTTTGGCTGGCATCCTCAATGCCCTCACTCCTTTGTTTGTGATTTTGGTGGGCAAGGCTTTTTTCCAGCTCACTGTA
>RDYY01000348.1 GCA_004293505.1 Sphingobacteriia bacterium
ATGCGCGAAGTTAAGCTTTGCTGACACCAGCCGAAGCAAAACTGGCCATTTCGTTGCAAAAAGCCAGGGCCGATTGCAAGAGGGGAAAAGCCAAGGCGGATCCCGTTCCTTCTCCCAGCCGCAAACCCAATTGCAACAAGGGTTTAGCCCCCAAATGGGCCAGCATCCATTGGTGGCCTTTTTCTTCTCCTTGGTGCGAGAAAACAGTGGCGGGCAACAAGGATTCTCCCTTGGACTGGGCCATTTTTTCGGCCAACATAAAGGCAGCAGTAGAAATAAAACCATCCACCACGATCAGCATTTTCTTTTCTGCCGCCGCCAGGTAAGCAGCTGTCATGGCGGCTATTTCAAAGCCACCAATGCAGGTTAAAATTTCTTCGGGTTGGTGGGCTTTTTGGTCCAATTGGTGAAAGGCAAAAGCGGCTTCCAAGGTCTTGGTTTTTTGCACCAAAAAATCGCCACTGGCCCCTGTGCCCATGCCCACACATTCTGCCACCGGCCTACCCGTTAGGGCGGCCAAAACCAAAGCGGCACTGGAACTGTTGCCAATGCCCATCTCTCCCAATCCCACGGCGTTGCAACCGGATGCGTGCAAGGCTGCAATGATTTCTTGGCCCGCCAAAAAGCAAGCAGCCAATTCAGTGGTTTGTATGGCTGGTGCAGTGGCATAATTGGCTGTGCCATTGCCCACAGGGTATTGCAAAAGCGCAGGAAAGTTTTGTTGTTGGTCTTGCCTTGCAGGAGACAGGGCTTCAAATTGTTCCTTTGGGGCATTCACGCCCATGTTCACCACCGTCAAGCCCAATTGGTGCAAACGGGTAAACGCATTGATGGCCGCTCCGCCGGCCAAAAAATTCTGCACCATTTGTGCCGTCACGGCTTGGGGATAGGGATTCACCAAACCTGTGGCCGCAATACCGTGGTCGGCAGCAAAAACCAACACATGGGGTTGGCGCAATTGAGGACTGAGGCTTTCTTGGAGGGTTCCTATTTGCAGGGCCAGGGTTTCCAATTGGCCCAAAGACCCTGGGGGCTTGGTTTTTTGGTCGATTTTTTCTTGTAAAGCAGCAGGTGAAAAACTCATCTGAATGATTTTAAAAAAGGGCCGTTGGCAGCCGGCCCTTTGTGAAGAAAATTATTTTTGCACCAATGGCTACACAACGCAACCCTTGAAGCTGGTATTGGGAAGCCTAAAATTGTAGACTCACACCCCCTTGAAACAAAAAGGGAATGCTGTTGAAGCCTCGGATGTCAAAGAATTTTTTGTTGCCGATGTTTTGGGCATCCACAAACAAACGCAAGGATTTGTTCAGGGCATAGCCCGCTGCGGCGTTCACGATAAAGTACTCGCCCAACAATACATCGGCGCGGCGAAACCCACCTACGTCGTAGCGACTGCCTACAAATTTTCCGCTAACACTAAGATCCAATCCCTTCCAAGTATAGGCCAGGCTCAGATTAAAGTTAACACCAGGACGGCGCAAGCCATGGTTATAAGAGGTGTCTTTGAAACTGATGCGGCTTTGGGTAGAATCGGTGA
>RDYY01000349.1 GCA_004293505.1 Sphingobacteriia bacterium
TCCAACAACCCTTTGTTTGTCTTGGGCGGGGCCTCTCCCATCCCATAAAAAACCCCTTTTTCCAACAAAATGCAAGCTTGTTTGTCGCGCACCAATACGGTTTCTTCTTGCTGGCTCACCTGGGCCAAAGCGGCACTCACTTTGGCGTTGTAGGCTGCTGGGTGGTGGGGTGGGATGTCTCCTTCCTTGGCCAAAAAGCACAGCACAGGATCCAAATCAAATTCCCTGACCCATTTCCACAGCGCCCGGTGGGCATCTACCAATAAACCAAAGGATTGAATGGGTTGGGCATGCTTGTGTTTTTTGTCGATGGCCAGGCGCACAAATCCCCTGCCATCTTCAAAGGCATAAATGCCCCATTGTTGTTCAAATCGTTTTTGGCTTTTGTTGAAAGCAGGCCAAAGCCTTTTGATTTCAATGGATTCCAACAAACCAGCAATAAAAGGGGTGGGACAAGTCTTGTATTCAATGGCACAAATCTCGCGCAAAAAATCCTGGCGTTTGCGCGAGGGGTCCAAACCAGTAAAATGACTCAAGACCCGTTTGCGAATAGACTTGGCTTTGCCCACATAAACCACTTTCTGCTTTTGGTTCAAAAAATAATACACCCCGGGCGCATCGGGCAAGGGGTCCAAAGCTTTGGCAGGGAGATTGGGAGGGAGCAAATATTCTCGGTTTTCCTTGGCCAACATTTCCTCCACCAAGCGCTGGCCATTGTTTTGAATGACCAGGTCCAAAATCTGGGTGGTGGCATCTGCATCGCCCCCAGCCCTGTGCCGGTTTTTGATCTGGATACCCAACTCGCGAGACAAGTGCCCCAATCCATATTTTTTAAAGCCGGGAAATACTTTTCGGCTCAAACGGATGGTGCACAGTTTGGGTGCAGACCACTGAAAACCAGCAGCTTGTAGGTTGTACTTGACAAAAGAATAATCGAAATTGACATTGTGGGCCACAAAAACAGCGCCCGACAAAAGGCTGAAAATTTTGGGGGCAACATCGGCAAAATCAGGCGCTTGGGCCACCATGGCTTGGCTGATACCCGTCATTTGGGCCACAAAAGGCGGTATGGCTTGGTGGGGATTGACCAAGGTTTCGTAGCGCTCTTCAATGGTTTTACCGTTGTAAACCACAATGGCAATTTCGGTGATGCCGTGTTGCTGGGGAAATCCGCCGGTGGTCTCTATGTCTACGATCGCAAAGCGCAAAAATTCGGGTTTTGTTTGGGTGATTTTGTGTAACTTTTCGCTACAAATGCTATAAACGTTCAAATTTAGTGTATCTGTTGTTCCAGCCCCCGAAAAAGAATGACATGAAAACCAACCCTTTAGTACAGCTCAAATGGCGCAATGCAGCCATTGTTTTGGTGCTTTTTGCACTGATTGCCTTGATCTCCTATTTGGAATGGCGGTTCAAGGGATAAACTTAACAGAACATTATCCCAAAAAAAGTTCAACAAAACTGTAACAAATCTAGCTTTGGGTTGTCTTATAAGGGTAGATGTCACACACCAAAACCAAATCTTTCTTCTTT
>RDYY01000346.1 GCA_004293505.1 Sphingobacteriia bacterium
CGATAAAAACTACGGTAACATCACCAAGGCCAACCCCAAAGACATCAAAACCGCTCCCGGACTGGTTTTTGTGCAAGGCGGTACCTTTACCATGGGCGCCACCAACGAAGACGTGATGCGCGATTGGAACAATATTCCCAAGCGGATTACCGTGAACAGTTTCTTCATGGACCGTTACGAGATATCTAACCTCAACTACCGTGAATATCTGTCTTGGTTAGAAGGCACATTTGGCGGCGCTGGCATGGACAGCGTGGTGACCGAAGCCCTTCCCGATACCTTGGTATGGCGTTCTCAGCTCAGCTTTAACGAGCCCATGGTGGAATATTATTTCCGCCACCCCTCTTACAACAATTACCCCGTGGTGGGCGTCAGTTGGAACCAAGCCAATGAGTTTTGCAAATGGCGTACCGACCGCGTGAACGAATTGGCCCTGATGGAAAAAGGATTCTTGGACAAAAAGTCCCAGATCAAAAAGACCCTCAACGGCGCCGGACAAGACAATTTCAATACCAAGGCCTATATTTTGGGCGAGTACCAAGCTGTTCCTGGCAAGGAAGTGACCTCCAAGAAAAATCCTTTAAAGGATGCCCAAGGTCGTCCCCGCACCACGGCCAAGTTTGAAGATGGCATTTTGTTTGGTGAGTACCGCCTCCCCACCGAAGCCGAGTGGGAGTACGCCGCTTATGGTTACATGATGGAGAACCCCCAGAAAAAAGCCGGCAAGAACAAGGGCGAAGAACTGATTGCCAACAAACAGATTTATGCTTGGAAGAACAATGGCTACGACAATGTGCGGGCCACCAAAAAAGGCGCTGAGCAGGGTAGTTTCCAAGCCAATTTCAAGCGCGGACAAGGGGACAACATGGGTGTGGCCGGAGGCCTGAACGACAACGCTGCCACTACTTCTGAAGTCAACAGCTTTATCCCCAATGGGTTTGGCATCTACAACATGAGCGGCAACGTGAGCGAGTGGGTGGCCGATGTTTACCGTCCCATGGCTACCAGCGAGAACGAAGACTTTAATCCTTATCGCGGTAACGTGTTTACAGAAATTGACCGCTCAGGCGGAGAAGGCAATTTGCGCGACGACAAAGGCCGCATCAAGATGAAGGCCCAGAGCGATTCTGCTTTGCGCAACCGCCGCAATTACCAAAAAGCTTATGCCATCAATTACAACGATGGTGACTCTTCCTCTTACGCTTCTTACCAGTATGGTATCACTACTTTGATCTCGGACAAGAGCCGGGTGATCAAGGGTGGCAGCTGGAACGACCGCGCCTATTGGCTCAGCCCCGGTACGCGTCGCTTCTTAGAAGAAACCGAAAGCTTGGCTACGTTGGGCTTCCGTTGCGCCATGAGCCACTACGGTAGCTCTGAAGGACTCTCCAAGAAATCCAAGACCGGGCAGAGTTTCCCAGGTAGGACCAATAAGAAGGGTTAGGATAGATCTAATCTTGATTTTGTGTACAACAAGGGTGTGTTTAGCCATTCGACCATGGCAATGGTGCCCAATTAATGGTTTCTTTTT
>RDYY01000091.1 GCA_004293505.1 Sphingobacteriia bacterium
GAGATCCGTTTTGGTTTGGGGGGATTAAAGGGCGTGGGCGAAATGGCCATTGATAACCTGATTACCGAGCGCAAACAAAATGGACCTTATGCCGATGTCTTTGATTTTGTCAAGCGGGCCTTGCCACGGGCCATGAATAAAAAATCCATGGAGAGCCTGGCATACTCAGGTGCTTTTGATTGCTTCCCTGCCCTGCACCGGGCCCAATATTTTCACACCGCCGAGGGGGAAAGACAGTCGGGGTTAGAAAAAATCATGGGCTATGGGCAAGTACACCAAAGCCTTTCGCAGGGTACCAGCAATACCTTGTTTGGCGACCTGCCCATGGCCATGCACGTGCCCCCATGTGAACCATGGACCCTGACCGAATTGTTGGAGCATGAAAAAGACGTGACGGGCATGTTCATGAGTGGCCACCCCTTGGACCATTTTAAATTTGAACTGACGCATTATGGCCTGACCAAATTGCAAGATTTCAACGAGATAAAAGATTCCCAAGAAGCGGCCAAAGCCACGGGGGGCAAGTTTTTCAGGCTGGCGGGCTTGGTCATTGATGTGCAGCACCGGGTAACCAAAATGGGCAAAAATTTTGGGGTCTTGGTCATTGAAGATTTTTCGGGCAAGTCCGAATTCATGCTTTGGAGCGAAGACTACATCAAGTTCCAAAACTATTTGCTGAAAGGAAAAAACATAGTCCTCTACGGGCTGTTCCAACAAAGGTTTCGGAATGCCGAACAGTTTGAATTCAAGATTCAATCGGTTTCCTTGCTGGAATCCCTGAAACAACAAATGACCCGCAGCATCGAAATCAGTTTGCACCCCGCTTCCGTTCATCCAGAAATGTTGGCTTTTTTAGAACAGAATATCCGAAATTACCCAGGCAAGTCCAGCCTCCGTTTTCAAGTCTATGATCCCCGGGAAGAACTTCGCGTGCAATTGTTCAGTGTAGAGAAATGTGTGCAGATGAACGATGAACTGGTGAACTACCTGGTCAACAACCAAGACTTGGAACTACGGGTAGGATTGGTCGGTTAAAACCTACACATGAACAAAACTGCAGAGATCAAAGGCGTTCGCATTGAGTTGGTGGATGCTTTGCGGGGCGTTGCCCTTTTGGGAATTGTGATTGTTCACATGAGCCAATGGTATTTGGCTGCAGGCGTGCCCCAGTCGGTCTTTGATGGCCACCAAGATATTTTGGCGCGGATATTTACCACCTTGTCGGATTTGTTTTTGTCCGGAAAGTTTTATGCCATTTTCTCTTTTCTTTTTGGGTTGAGTTTTTACTTGCAATTTGAAGGCCTCTCCCAAAAGTCCAACCATCCTTATCTGGTCTATGCCTGGCGCTTGGTACTCATGGGCTGCATCGGCCTGGGACACCATTTGCTGTGGCGCGGAGACATCCTCTCCATTTATGCGCCTTTGGGTTTTCTTTTGTTGCCAGCCAGGTTATTGAGCAACCGTTGGCTGTGGATATTGGGCTTGGTCTTTGCCTTGGCGCTGCCCCCCAAAATATTTCAAGCGGTAGATTATTTGATGCCCAAAACAGAGCAGCCCAAAACACCCAATGGTACAGCGCAAGCCCCTCCAGCTGCACCTTTTGATTGGGAAACCGAAGCCCGTCAATACTATGCCATTGTCATGGGGCATTCTTGGAAAGCTTTGGTCAAAGACAATGCCACCCACTTGGATGCTAAGTTTCAATTTCAAGTAGAGAGTGGTCGCATTTATGTCACTTATGGGTTCTTTTTGTTGGGTTTGTTGGCGGGCCGAAAAGGAAGACTGGCAGAGGCCCACACCTACCGCAAAGAAGTCATGAGCACTTTTAAAAATGCTTTGGTGGTGGTCATCACTTGTTTCTTAATAGGCATCTCCATCATTGGGGCCAACTCCTTTTTTAAATTGAATTGGGAAAACAACCCTGTCATCGGGTGGCTTTTTGGTTGGATCAACGATGCTTACAACGCTTCCTTGGTGGTGACCATGATCACAGGTTTCACCATGCTCTTGGCCATTACCCAGCGCAAAAATGTGGTGGCGGGTTTTGCTGCCATTGGTAAAATGGCTTTGACCACTTATTTGACCCAAACCTTGGTGGGCTTGTTGATTTTTTATGGCGTAGGTCTGGGGTATTTTGGCAAGACCTCCCCTGCCCTCAACTGGGTTTTTGCCGGCATCTTGTTTTGGCTTCAAATCTTGGCCAGTCAGTGGTGGCTCAAACGCTTTAATTATGGCCCGGTGGAATGGCTGTGGCGTTCTGCCACTTTTTTCAAAGCCTATCCTTTTCGGCGCAAGTCCAGTGAAAACTGACCATTTGGCAGCGGTCTGACAATTGCGACTTCCCACAACAGGTGGATAAGTCAAAACCGCAGTAAAAATGCTGTGGCCGTAAATTTGTACTCTTCACATCATTAAAACAAAATATCATGGCTTTAGAATTAACCGACTCGAATTTTCAGACCGAAGTACTGAACAGCGATAAATTGACCGTAGTAGATTTCTGGGCAGAATGGTGTGGACCCTGCCGTGCCATTGGACCCGTTATTGAAGAACTGTCCAAGGACTATGCTGGTAAAGTAAACGTAGGCAAGGTAAATGTGGACCAAAACCCCAACCTGAGTGTCAACTATGGCATTACCTCTATCCCTGCCATCCTCTTCATCAAAGGTGGCCAAATCGTGGACAAACAAATTGGCGCTGTGCCCAAATCTGTTTTGGACAAGAAGATCCAATCCTTGATGTAATCATGCCACTACATACTTTGTTCAAAGCCCGCCTTGTGCGGGCTTTTTGCATTAGAACGGCATATTTACTTATCTTTCAGGCCTCACCATTACCAGCTGCCACCGCATGGATAAATTTCAGGGCTTATTGGGCATAGTGCTCATTTTGGGTATTGCCTTTTTGTTTTCCAACAACAAAAGAAAAATCAATTACAGACTGGTTTTCAGTGGCATGCTCTTGCAAGTAATGATTGCCGTCTTGGTGTTAAAAGTGCCCCCGGTTACCCGCTTTTTTCAACTGCTGGGCCACGGCATGGAAAAAATTGAGCAGTTTGCCCGCGAAGGGGTGGCTTTTGTGTACCGAGGCATCATGGTGAACGCACCCGATGGGGTCAAGGATTTTGGCCAGGGCGGATTTGTGTTTGCCTTTAGCGTTACCGCTACCATTATTTTGGTTTGTGTGTTGGTGGCCATCCTCTACCATTTTGGGGTCATGCAGTTCATTGTTTCCATCATTGCCAAAGCCATGAATTTTGTGATGCGCGTCAGCGGTGCCGAAGCTTTGAGCAATGTGGCCAGTGCTTTTGTGGGTCAAGTAGAGGCCCAAGTCATGATTCGGCCATATTTGGCCAGCATGACCAAGAGTGAACTCTTGGCCAGCATGAGTGGAAGCTTGGCTTGTATTGCAGGGGGTATTTTGATTGTCTATGCCAACATGGGCGCCAAAGCAGAATACTTGCTCACGGCCAGCCTCATGGCCGCTCCGGGCGCCCTGGTGATCTCTAAAATTGTCTTCCCCGAAACCGAAGAATCCCAAACCATGGGCAAGGTAAAACTGGAAGTGAAAAGCCCCTATTCCAACATCATCGACGCTATTTCTCATGGTGCCAGCGATGGCATGAAAATAGCCATGAACGTCATTGCCATGTTGATCGGCTTCATTGCCCTGATTGCCTTCCTGAACTGGGGCTTGGGAAAAATCATTCCTGGCATTACCTTGGATTGGGTCTTTGGAAAAATGTTTTACCCCATGACTTGGGCCATGGGCGTGCCCACCGTTGACATTGCCAATGCGGCCACATTGTTGGGACAAAAACTCACCATCAACGAATTTGTGGCCTTCAACAACCTCACCACCAAAACTGTTCCCATTGTAAGTGAAAAAGGCCTGCTCATTGTGAGCATTGCCATTTGTGGCTTTGCCAATTTCAGCAGCGTGGGCATGCAAATTGGGGGCATTGGTGAATTGGCCCCTTCTCGCCGGGCCGATTTGGCCAAGCTGGGCCTCAAAGCCCTGCTCTGTGGAACCCTGGCTTCTTATTTGTCTGCAACCATTGCGGGTATTTTGATGTTTTAAAGGCGGGTATTGTCCCTAATTTTGCACAAATTTTATCCATGAGCGCTTTTGAGGCTGTTGCCGCTGTTGTATCCAAAGAAAAAAACCTTTCCCTCCGCACCATTGGTGAAAAAATATTGTCGGCCCAAAGACTGACCCAAGAAGAAGGTATTTTGTTGTTCGAGCAAGGGTCGCTCAGCTATTTGGGCATGTTGGCCAACCACGTCCGAGAAACAAAGCACGGCCACAAAACCTATTTCAACCGCAATTTTCACATTGAGCCCACCAATGTCTGCGTGTTCTCTTGTGCTTTTTGTGCTTATTCCAAACTCTATGCCCACCGCGAAGAAGGTTGGGAATTGAGCATCGAGCAAATGATGCACATCGTCAAAAGCTACGATGGCAAACCCGTGACCGAAGTGCACATTGTGGGTGGCGTTCACCCCAAGATGAACATGGACTTTTTCTTGGAACTGTTGCGCAGCATCAAAGCCCACCGCCCCGAATTACACGTAAAAGCCTTTACCCCGGTTGAATTGGACTACATGTTCCGCAAAGCCAAAGTAAGTGTGGAAGATGGCATGCGCATGGCACAGGAAGCGGGATTGGATTCCTTGCCCGGTGGTGGGGCCGAGATTTTCCACCCCGAGATCCGCGAACAAATTGCCGCCGATAAAGTAAACGCTGATGGTTGGTTGGCCATTCACCGCGCAGCCCACCAATTGGGCATGCACAGCAATGCCACCCTGCTCTATGGCCACATTGAAAAATTTTGGCACCGCATCGACCACATGGAACGCTTGCGCCAATTGCAAGACGAGACCGGTGGCTTCAATACTTTCATTCCTTTAAAGTTCCGCAACAAAGACAATGACATGAGCCATGTGCCCGAGTCCACGGTCATTGAAGACATGAAAATGTATGCGGTGTCTCGGCTTTACATGGACAATTTCCCCCACCTAAAAGCCTACTGGCCCATGTTGGGCAGGCAAAGTGCGCAATTGGCTTTGTCTTTTGGGGTCAACGACATTGACGGCACCATTGACGACACCACCAAGATCTATTCCATGGCGGGCAGCGAAGAACAAAGCCCCAGTTTGACCACAGAAGAATTGGTGCACATGATTCGCCAAGTGCGGCGCTTGCCCGTTGAAAGAGGAACCCTCTACAACGAAATCAAAGTGTACGAAGAACCCGCTTTAGCACTCGCTTAATCCCAACGGCACTTGGATGGCCAAGCCCCCATCGGCAGTCTCCTTGTATTTGCTGTTCATGTCCATGGCGGTATTCCACATGGTGGCAATCACTTTGTCCAAACTGACCACGGCAAAATCGGGTGTGCTTTGCAAAGCCAATTGAGTAGCCGTAATGGCTTTGATGGCGCCCATGGTGTTGCGTTCAATGCAAGGGATTTGTACCAAACCCCCAATGGGGTCGCAAGTGAGGCCCAGGTGGTGTTCCATGGCAATTTCTGCTGCCATCAATACTTGGCGTTGGGTGCCGCCCAAACATTCGGTCAGGGCTGCAGCTGCCATGGCGGATGACACACCAATTTCTGCTTGGCATCCCCCCATGGCGGCAGAAATAGTAGCTCCTTTTTTAAAGATGCTGCCTATTTCGGATGCGGTCAACAAAAAGCGTTGGATGTGCTCGGGGTTGTTGCCGCCACAAAAAACAACATAGTAGTGCAAGACGGCAGGAATCACGCCCGCTGCACCATTGGTGGGCGCAGTGACCACGCGACCAAAACTGGCATTCTCTTCATTTACCGCCAAAGCAAAACAACTCACCCAATCCAAAATATAGGGAAAGCTTTCGCCACCTGCTTTGATGGCGGCCAGCCATTCCGCATGGTTGTTGTAAACTTGGTTGTTCAAGAGTCTTTTGTTCAAGTCAAAAGCCCTGCGTCGAACACTGAGCCCACCGGGCAATTCGCCCTGGGTATGACAACCCCGGTAAGTACAATCGCGCATGGCTTCCCAAATTTGCCAAAGGCCTTGCTGGGTCTCGCTTTCGGGGCGCCAAGCCAATTCGTTTTCGGCTACAATTTCGTGCACGGCCAATCCTGTTTTGCGGCACCAATGCAAGAGGTCATCGGCGGTGTTGATGGGGAAGGGCAATTCCACTGCTTTTTTTACGGTGGCTTCTCCCCCTTCTTGGGTAATGAATCCGCCCCCAATGGAATAAAAAGTCATGGACTCTTGGCGGCCATCGGCATAAGTAAACAAAAAGCCCATGCCATTGGGATGAAAGGGCAAGGACTCTTGGTACAAAAAACACAGATTGGTGTCGGGGTCAAAAGCAATGAGGTGTTCTCCGCCCAGGTTCAGTTGTTTTTCAGCTTTAACCTGGGCAATTTTTAGGCCGATTTGGTCCACGGGAACCGTTACCGGATCTTCGCCCAAAAAACCCATCAACAAAGCAATATCGGTACCGTGTCCTTTGCCGGTTTTGGCCAAAGAACCATAAAGCAAAATGGTCAAATGCGCAACAGCTGCCAAGCCTTGGTGGGCTTTGATCTTGTCCAAAGCAGCCAGGGCAGCGCGCCAAGGACCCAGGGTATGGGAGCTGGAAGGCCCCACCCCTATTTTAAACATATCAAAGACCGAAATAGATTCATGTGGCATGGGCTAAAGGTACAATTTGTATTTTAGCTGATGCGAC
>RDYY01000092.1 GCA_004293505.1 Sphingobacteriia bacterium
TTTTTTCTGAAGCGCAGTCCCACCCGGGCCGAAGGCATTCGCAACGCTTTGTGGTATTCCCTTTCTATTGTATTGATTTATGTTTTGCCCACCTTTTTGTTGGTGGCTTTGTTTGGGGACGATGTTTTGTACCAGATTTCTACCAGCGTGGGGGCCAACCTGGTTTTCTTTTTGATTTTTTTGGTTTTTGCCATTTCCTTTTTTGGCGCCTTTGAACTACAACTTCCCCAGTCTTGGGCCAACAAGGCCGATCAGAAAGCCGGCAAAGGGGGGCTTTTGGGCATATTCTTCATGGCCTTGACCCTGGTCATCGTCTCCTTTTCTTGCACGGGTCCCATTGTAGGAACTTTGTTGGGACAGGCCAGCACCCAAGGGATTTCTTTGGCGCCAGTTTTGGGCATGTTGGGATTTGGATTGGGATTGGCCCTGCCATTTTCTTTGTTTGCCTTTTTTCCTTCTCTTTTGTCTTCCTTGCCCAAGAGTGGGGGTTGGTTGAACAGCGTAAAAGTGAGTTTTGGTTTCATTGAGTTGGCCTTGGCTTTGAAGTTTTTGTCCAATGTAGATTTGGTTTACCACTGGCGTGTGTTGGACCGAGATGTGTTCTTGGTTTTGTGGATCGTGATTTTTACCCTCTTGGGCATTTACCTTTTGGGTAAGCTGCGCTTTTCGCACGACAGTGAATTGAAATACTTGTCTGTTCCCCGCTTGTTTTTTGCCCTTTCTTCTTTTGCTTTTGCCTTGTATTTGGTGCCAGGCTTGTGGGGCGCCCCCTTGCGGCATTTGAGCGGACTCTTGCCCCCCGAATCCACCCAGGATTTTAATTTGGAACAACTCAAGTACAAGACATTTGGTGCGCCAGCGGTACCAGGGGCTTCATCCCTTTCCCCTGCGGCACCCGCCCCCAAGCGACTAACTGATAAACTTCATGTGCCATATGGGTTGACGGCCTATTTTACCTTGGAAGAAGGGTTGGCAGCTGCCCAATTGGTGAACAAACCCATCATGTTGGATTTCACTGGACACACTTGTGCCAATTGCAGAAAAATGGAAAAAGAGGTGTGGAAAGACCCCGAAGTGTTGCGCCGCATCAAAGAAAATTTCATACTAATCAGTTTGTATGTTGACGAATCCTCGGATTTGCCTTTGGCCGAGCAATACCAAAATGCATCCGGTGAAACCATCACCACAGAAGGGGCCCGAAATTTGGAATATGAAATCCGCACATTTGGCTTAAATGCCCAGCCACTCTACATGTTCTTGGATACCCAAGGCAAGCCTTTGAGCAGGGACAAATACGGTTACGACCCCAATGTGGCCCAATTCATTGCCCATTTGGACCGGATGAAAGCCCTCTTTGACAAGGGTCGTCCTTGAGGGAATTTTGTCCAATACAGCACTAAACTGTAGTTTTCCAGGACCGTAAACCCTATTGTTATTGGCCATGAAAACCTTTAACCGCCAAAGCCTTTGGCTACCCCTTATTTTGCTCCTGCTGGTCCTGCAAGTATTTACATTGGCTTGGATGTGGCTACATCCTTGCACAACTGGGGCCCTTGTTCAACACGAAAAAGCCTTGGCATCATCCCCTGCTTTTGACCAACCTCTTCCTGCGCAGACTGTTCAAGCGCCAGTTGCTAACTCCTCACCAGCACCGCTACCCAGTCCTGCCCCCAAGGCTTTGGTAGATCCAGCAAAGACAACTGATCCGGGTGCCCCCAAGCCAAAAATATATTCCGCCCCAGTGGCAAAGAACAATGGGTATGTAGAAAATTCATACCCAGATAACCAAAGGGCTGAAGAATGGAACAATCCTGTTCCCAAACGAAAACAGAAAAGTACTGCGCTTAACCCTGGTTCAACAATTACTGATCCAGCTGCTTCAACAGTGGAGGACCCCAATAACCCCCTGCCACCTGGACACCGGCCCAACGCGGGTGCAGACAGGTCTGGTTATGCTGGTACCCAAAGTAGAAACAAGAAAGGGCAAAATCCCCCCACTGGAACAGTGGAATCTTATCGACCCGTGCAACAGCCCCTTTATCCAGTAGCGCATTACAGCCGGTTTTAAATAAAAAGGGCCCCAGTGGGGCCCTTGGTTTGCTGCAGTCTTTTTTTAAAGGGAAATTTGTTTTTCGTGCATCAGTTTGCGCAAGTTGATCAACCCATAACGCATGCGACCCAACGCTGTATTGATGCTGCAGTTGGTGATCTCTGCAATTTCTTTGAAACTCAAATTGGCATAATGGCGCAAGACAATGATTTCTCTTTGTTCTTCGGGCAAAAGGTCCAACATTTTGCGTACCCTTTCGTGGCTTTGGCCCTGCATGATCTTTCCATCGGGACCCTCTTCTGACACTTGCAGGACATCAAAAATGTCTTTGTTGTCGCTGGTTTTGATAGCGGGGGTCCGTTTTACTTTTCTAAAATAGTCTACACAAAGGTTGTGGGAAATGCGCAAAGCCCAAGGCAAGAACTTGCCTTCTTCGGTATAGCGTTTGTTTTTGAGGGTGTCAATGATTTTGATGAAAACATCTTGGAACAAGTCTTCTGCCAAATAAGTGTCTTTGACAAAAAACAGGATGCTGGAAAAAATTTTGTCCTTGTAGCGGTAGATCAGTACTTCAAACGCATCGGTATCACCTTCTTGGAAGGCTTTGATCAATTCGTTGTCAGACACGTGGTCTTTTGTTCTCATGGTTAAGCTTTTGGGTCGGTGATGCAAGCGACGGATAAAAGACTTGCATTTTTTATTCCAGAACAAAATAGAACTCTTTGAATACCCTTTCTCAATTGTGGAAATTCACTTCTTCTTGTTTTGGGTTATGCACAATCATGGGGAGGGGGCTGAACCAAAACCCAATGATTCTGTTTATTTTGTGACAGATGGGAAAAGCATTCAGCGACCAAGACATATATATTCAAGGTGCCCGCACGCACAATTTGAAAAACGTATCCGTTGCCATTCCGCGCGGAAAATTCATTGTGGTGACTGGCGTTTCGGGGAGTGGGAAATCTTCTCTCACCATTGATACGCTGTTTGCAGAAGGCCAACGGCGTTATGCCGAAAGCCTCAGTGCTTATGCCCGCCAATTCATGGCCCGCATGGCCAAGCCCGATGTAGACTTTATTCGGGGTCTTTGTCCTGCCATTGCCATAGAACAAAAAGTCAGTACCCGTAGCCCCCGCAGCACCGTGGGGTCCATGACAGAAATTTATGATTACCTGCGTTTGCTTTTTGCCCGCATTGGCAAGACCTATTCACCCGTCAGTGGAAAATTAGTGACCAAGGACGATGTGGCCGATGTGGTCAAAGCCATTGTGGCTTTGCCCAAGGGGGACAAGGTCTTGGTCTTGGTGCCTTTTCGCTTGCACGCCCACAGGGCCTTGCGGGAAGAATTGGAAATCTTACAACAAAAAGGATTTTCCCGGTTGTACCTGCCCACTCAGACCACGCCCTTGGAAAGGATAGAAGCCTTGCTGGAACAAAGCGATGCCGCCTTGAAAAAAGCCCTTTCCAAAAATGCCTTTGTCTTGGTGGACCGTTTGGTGGTCAATGAATTTTCAGAAGAAGACCTTCACCGGATTACCGATTCGGTACAAACAGCTTTTTATGAAGGAGAAGGTGCTTTAACCTTGGACATCAATGCCCAACAGTCTTTGGCTTTTAGCGATCGATTTGAATTGGACGGCATTCGCTTTGACGAGCCCATTCCCAATTTGTTCTCTTTCAACAATCCTTTTGGGGCTTGCCCTGTGTGTGAGGGCTTTGGACAAGTATTGGGCATCGACAAAAACCTGGTCATCCCCAATCCTGCTTTGAGTGTTTATGAGGGGGCAGTGGCGCCTTGGAAGGGCGAAAAATTGGGGCGTTGGCGCGACCATTTTATCAAAGGGGCTGCTGCCCATGATTTTCCCATCCATACCCCCGTGGCCGATTTAACACCTGCCCAATATGAGCAGCTCTGGCAAGGTGGTAAAAGGTGGAATGGCATCCAAGCTTTTTTCAACGAAGTAGAACAAAACCTCTACAAGGTTCAATACCGCGTACTCTTGAGCCGATACAGGGGCCGTACCGATTGCACCGCTTGTCAGGGCCACCGCTTGCGACCTGAAGCCCTTTATGTAAAAGTGGGCGAAGAACACATAGGGACCTTGTCGGCCATGCCCGTGAAAGATTTGGCCCAATGGATCAAGACCCTGGCATTGACCCCAAATGAAGCCAGCATTGCCAAGCGCATCCTATTGGAAATTGAACAAAGATTGGAAACCCTTTTGAACGTGGGCCTGGGTTATTTGACCTTGAACCGTTTGGCCAACAGCTTGAGCGGGGGCGAGAGCCAACGCATCCAGCTCACGCGCAGTTTGGGGTCCAACCTCACCAATGCCCTCTATATTCTAGATGAACCCTCTATTGGTCTACATCCCCGAGATACCCATCGCTTGATAGGGGTATTGAAATCTTTGCGTGACCTGGGCAATACGGTGGTGGTGGTAGAACACGACGAAATGATGATGAAGGAAGCCGACCACATCATTGACATGGGCCCCTTGGCTTCTCATTTGGGCGGAGAAGTAGTGGCGGCTGGTCACTACCAGGCTTTGATGGACCATCCCGACAGTTTGACGGGAAAATATTTGTCGGGCCAATTGGAAATTTCCCGACCCCGTCACTTGCGCAAATGGCACGACAAGATCCGCGTAGTGGGTGCCCGGCAAAACAATTTAAAAAACATCACCGTAGAATTTCCCTTGCATTGTTTTTGTGTGGTGGCAGGCGTCAGTGGCAGTGGAAAGACCACATTGGTGAAACAGGTTTTGTATCCTGCTTTGCAAAAAAGAAAAGGAGAATTTGTAGACAAACTGGGCCTGCACCAAGCATTAGAAGGCGACATGGACAGCTTGTCGCAAATTGAATTGGTGGACCAAAATCCCATTGGCAAATCTTCTCGCAGCAATCCCATCACTTATGTAAAAGCTTACGATGCCATCCGTGATTTGTATGCCAAACAAGGATTGAGCAAGTTGCGGGGTTTTCAACCCAAACACTTTTCCTTTAACGTGGAAGGAGGCCGTTGTGACACTTGCAAGGGCGAAGGCGAACAAGTAGTGGAAATGCAGTTTTTGGCCGATGTCCACTTGACTTGTGAAGCTTGTGGTGGTAGGCGATTCAAAGAAGAGGTATTGGAAGTGCGGTACAAAGAAAAATCCATTCACGATGTGTTGGAAATGAGTGTGGACGAAGCCTTGGCCTTTTTTCAAGATGAGAAAGCCATTCGGGTTGGCATTCAGCCTTTACAAGACGTAGGGCTGGGTTATGTAAAACTGGGACAGAGCAGCGATACCCTTAGCGGTGGAGAAGCGCAGCGTGTAAAGCTGGCCAGCTTTTTGGGGAAGGGGAAGGGCATCGGGCAGGTCTTGTTCATTTTTGATGAACCCACTACCGGCTTGCACTTTCACGACATCAACAAACTCTTGGCTTCTTTTCAAGCGCTCTTGGATCAAGGACATTCTTTGCTGGTCATTGAACACAATACCGACGTTTTGCAAAGAGCCGATTGGTTGATTGAATTGGGTCCTGAAGCAGGAGAGGGGGGTGGAGAACTGGTGTATGCCGGTCCTCCCTTGGCCATGGGCAAAACAAAAAAGAGCCTGACGGCTCCTTTTCTGAAATAAAGATTTATTTACCGCAATCGGTCTGCACTTTTCACCAATTTCTCATCTCGGTAAATGCCCCTTGCAGCCAAGAGCAAAACCAGGGGCTGGCAAAAAGCCAACAAAGCACCCAGGTCCAAATTGGCTTCGGCAAAACCTTGTTTGGCATTGAAGTACAAACCCATGCTGAGCAAGGAAAGCAGCACCACCAATAAAGTGATGAGCAATTGCCGCTTGCGGTCTTTGAACAAAAAGATGGCCACCAAGGCCGCTACAGCAATGGCCACATTGACCATCAATACCCAAGTGTTTTGGGTAGCGGTAAATTCTACCCACTCTTTTACTTGCGTGGTGGCGTTGAGCCGGTTGCCACTGAAAAAAGACAATTGGGTACCTGCTACAGAAAGGGCAGCGCCCAAGACCAGCCAAAGGGTTTGCATGCGTTGGATCATATCAATGGTTTAACCGAGTTCGGGATAAAGGGGAAATTGTTGCATGAATTCGTTCACCGATTTTTTGACGGCAGCAATGACCTGGGGTTCATCGGCATGCAGCAAAGCTTTGTCAATGGCGTCTACCACAAAAGGCATGTGTTCTGTGGTCATGCCGCGGGTGGTAATGGCCGCCACCCCAAAGCGAATACCAGAAGTCACAAAAGCCGATTTGTCGTCAAAGGGCACCATGTTTTTATTGGCCGTGATATCGGCTTGTACCAATACCTGCTCGGCTTTTTTACCACTGGTATTTTTATTGCGCAAATCAATCAACATCAAGTGGTTGTCGGTACCGCCGCTGATGATGTGGTAGTCTCTTTGAACAAATTCA
>RDYY01000093.1 GCA_004293505.1 Sphingobacteriia bacterium
GAAGGGGTAGCCAAGAGCAGCTTTTCTTTGTTCTTGACCAAGTTGGTGATGGTGGCATAAGAAGTCAACTGATAGGCCGACCGCTGTTCCAATTGGTAGATTTGGGTTTGCAAAGCATCAATTAGGTCAGACTCGTCCATGGACTGCATTTTTTTCAAGCCCTTTCTTTTTTCCATTTCCAAAATGCGGGCGCTGTCGGGTACAGGCAAAGCCCCAAAAATTTCCCGGTACACTTGGTTGTCCCTGTTTTCCAATTCGTCCATCTGTAATTCCAGCTGTTTCACCCTTTCCTGCACCAATCGATAATTCTGGGAAAGGGATTGGTTTTGCTGCCGCAAGATTTTTTCCTTGGGGGAGTCGATGTAGCGAAAAGTGACCGTAAAGATGAGCAAGCCCGTCACCAGTGAAGCGGCTACATAACCGATCACCTGCAAGAGCCTGACCCGCAAAGGGGTACTCAGCTTCTCAAAGCGGAGGGTATGGGTATTGTAGAAGTATTTTACCTTTTTCATGGGGGCATTTTCCGGGGCGCCAGCCACCGAAATCCGTACCTTTGCTGACTTTTAAACCCAACAAATATAGCTGCTCCCACCCATTGGGAGCCAAAAAACAAGCCGACATGACGAGTGCCGAGATTCGCCAGCAATTTTTGGATTTTTTTGCTTCCAAGCAACACCAAATTGTGCCCTCTTCCCCCATTGTGGTCAAGAATGATCCTACCCTTTTGTTTACCAATGCGGGCATGAACCAATTCAAAGACTATTTTTTGGGCAACCGCAAACCCGAATTTCCCCGCGTAGCCGATACCCAAAAATGTTTGCGTGTCAGTGGTAAACACAACGACCTGGAAGAAGTGGGCGTTGACACCTACCACCACACCATGTTCGAAATGCTGGGCAACTGGAGCTTCGGTGATTATTTCAAAGCCGAAACCGTTTTTGAAGGTGATGCGCAAGAGGGGATTCCTTCTTCTACCATTGCTTTGTCGGAGTGGAAAAAACTGGTGAGCGAAGACCACATTGTCTACGGCAACAAGAAAGACAATTTTTGGGAAATGGGCGAGACCGGTCCCTGTGGTCCCTGCTCCGAAATCCATGTGGATTGCCGGTCTGATGTGGAAAGAAAAGAAACCCCAGGTCATTTGTTGGTGAACAAAGACCATCCCCAAGTGATTGAAATTTGGAACAATGTTTTTATTCAATATAACCGCTTAAAAGACGGCACATTGGTGCCGCTTCCCAATCGCCATGTTGACACAGGCATGGGATTTGAGCGATTGGTTCGGGTCATCCAGGGCAAACAAAGCAATTACGATACCGATGTCTTTACCGGTACGTTCCGAGCCATTGAAAAGATCAGTGGCAAAACCTACGATGGTTCTGACTCCCGCCAAGCCATTGCTTTTAGGGTTTTGGCCGACCACATCCGCGCCATTTGTTTCACCATTGCCGATGGCCAATTGCCCGCCAATACAGGTGCAGGTTATGTCATTCGCCGTATTTTGAGAAGGGCGGTGCGCTACTATTATAGTTATTTGGATGTGAAGCAACCCTTGCTGCACCAATTGGTTCCCTTAATAGCCGAGCAGTTTGCCAATGTGTTTCCAGAATTAAAAGCCCAGGAATCATTTGTGGCCAAAGTGATCCGCGAAGAAGAAGATGCTTTTTTGCGCACCTTGGACAAGGGGTTGAAACGCATTGAAGACATTTTGAAAAATGCGCCCGACAAAACCATTGATGGCGCAGCTGCATTTGAACTCTTTGATACCTTTGGCTTTCCCATTGACCTCACCCGCTTGATTGCTTCAGAAAGAGGTTATGGCATTGACGAACCAGGTTTTGAAGCCGAGATGGCTGCACAGAAAAACCGCAGCCGCGCTGCCGCCCAATTGGATACAGAAGATTGGATCAGGGTATCAGCTGAAGAAGGGGAGGGTTTTGTGGGCTACACTGATTTCTTGGTGCATGCCCATGTACAGCAGTACCGCAAAGTATCTGCCAAAGGAAAAACCCAATACCAAATTGTATTGAATACCACACCGTTTTATGCGGAAAGCGGAGGACAAGCTGGCGACACGGGTTGGTTGGAATTTGGAGACAGCAAAATTGCCGTCACCAATACCCGCAAAGAAAACGAGCTCATCCTGCACTTCACCGATGAACTGCCAGCCGAAATGGCTGGGCCTGTTGTGGCCCGCATCGACCTAGAAAAAAGGCTTTTTACCACCTATAACCACTCTGCCACCCACCTGCTGCATGCAGCATTGCGCAAAGTATTGGGGGTTCATGTGGCCCAAAAAGGCTCATTGGTGAACGACGAAGTATTGCGATTTGACTTTTCTCATTTTTCAAAAATGACGGACCTGGAAATCAGAGAGGTTGAGAAATTGGTCAATGAAAAAATCCGCGAAAACATAGCCGTCAGCATCCAAGAATTGCCCAAGGAGGAAGCCATGAAACTGGGTGCCATGGCATTGTTTGGAGAAAAATATGGCAATACCGTCAGGGTGGTTACCATGGACCCCAACTACTCCATTGAATTGTGTGGTGGTACCCATGTGATGCACACGGGCATGATTGGCCTCTTTAAAATCACATCCGAATCTGCCGTAGCAGCTGGGGTTCGCCGCATTGAAGCTTTGTCGGGTAGCAAAGCATACAATTACCTCTATGAACAATTTTCCCATTTGCGCGAAGTGGCTGCTTTGTTGAAAACACAAGAGCCCATCAAAGCAGTTGAAAAAATCATACTAGAAAAAGCGCAACTGGAGCAGCGGGTAGAAGCATTGGAATACAAACAATTGCAACAAACCACTGCGCAATTGTTACAACAAGTAGAAACCATTGACCTGCCCCATTCGCCTGCAACACAATTTTTGGGTAAAGCAGTAGATGTAACCCAAGCAGACCAACTGAAAAAAATATGCTTTGACTTGAAAACCCAACTGGAAGCGCCCTTTGTGGTGGTCTTGTCCGCCAATATCTTGGGCAAAGCAGCTGTTGCCATTTTATTGAGTGATGAGTTGCCACAAATATTGGGTACCGATGCTCCCCAGTTGATCAAACAAGTGGTGGCCCCCCTCATCAAAGGAGGAGGTGGTGGTCAAAAAACCTTGGCCACTGCAGGTGGAACCGATTGTTCTAATGTAGAAGCCATTGGTTTGCACACCAAAACATTCCTGACCCAAAAGGCTTAGTCTGATGGAATACGAAGTGGTTATTGGTTTGGAAATTCACATTCAATTGGCGACGCGAACAAAATTGTTCAGTGGCGATGCCAATCGTTTTGGGAACAGCCCCAATAGCCTGACCAGTCCTTTGGTATTGGGGCACCCGGGCACTTTGCCCAAAACCAACAAAGCAGCTGTGGCTTTGGCCGTTCAATTGGGCCTTACCTGTGGCTGTACCATTGCACGTGAAAACTATTTTGCCCGCAAAAACTATTTCTACCCCGACTTGCCCAAGGGTTATCAAATTTCCCAGCACACCACGCCCATTTGCTTGGGTGGTGCCATCGAGATCACCGTAGACAACCAAACCCAAACCATTGCCCTCAACCGCATTCATTTGGAAGAAGATGCGGGAAAAAGTTTGCACGACCAATATAAAGACGTCACTTGCATCGACTTGAACCGGGCAGGCACTCCCTTGGTTGAACTGGTGACAGAACCCGTCATTTTCAGTGCCACCGCAGCTGCACAGTTTGTAACTGAAGTGAGAAAATTGGTGCGTTGGTTGGGCGTTTCAGATGGCAACATGGAAGAAGGAAGTTTGCGTTGTGATGCCAACCTGTCTTTGCGCCCCGTGGGCAGCAAGACCTTGGGTACCAAGGTGGAAGTAAAGAATTTGAACTCTATCAAACACGTGCGCAAGGCCATTGAAGCTGAAACAGAAAGAATGACCCATTTGTTACAAAAGGGACAAATCATCCGACAAGAGACCCGGGGTTTTGATGCCCAAACCGAAACCACTTTTTCACAACGCGACAAAGAAGAAGCCAACGACTACCGCTATTTTCCTGACCCTGACCTGCCTGCTTTTTTGCTGCAAGAAGATTGGATCAAACAACAACAAATTGCCTTGCCCATCTTACCTGCTGTCGCACAAAAGAAGTTGATGGAGGAAATGGGGTTGGGTGCATACGATGCAGCCCAATTGTGTGATGACAAATTGGTCTTTGATTTTTTCCAAGCTTGTGTGGCTGCTGGCGGTTCTCCTAAGCCCATTGCGAATTGGATAACAGGACCCATTCGCCAATACTTGAATGAAACCCAAACAGGGTTAAGTGTTTTCCCGCTGCAGGCCCCACAAATAGTTGCCATGATACAAATGGTAGAAGCTGGAGACCTTCATTTTTCCCAAGCCAGTCAACAGCTCTTTCGGGCTTGGCTAAAAAATCCCACAGCCCATCCCAAAGCCTTGGCCACGGACTTGGGTTTGGTCCTGGTCAAAGACAACCACAGTTTAGAAAAATGGGTGATGGAGGTATTGGCCGAAATGCCCGACAAAGTAATAGAATACCAAAAAGGCAAAAAAGGTTTGATGGGTCTTTTTGTAGGTGCTGTGAAGAAAAAAAGCAAGGGCAGTGCCGATCCCTTACAGGTAACGGCTTTATTAGAAGAAAAATTAAAAAAATAATCATGCGCAAATCAACTGCACTGTGCGTGCTATGGGGCCTGATGGTTTTGGCGGCCTGCCAACAAAATAAATATGGGGGTTTTACCTTATCAGGTACCATCAAGAATGCTCCCTCTCCCCGCATCTATTTACAAGAACTTCCTTTTGGTGGAGAACAACCCGTTGTGTTGGACTCTGCTTTGTTATCGGCCCAAGGTCGGTTCACCCTCAAAGCAGTAGCCAGAGAAGAAGGGCTGTACCGCGTGGTCATAGAAAATGGTCCTGATGTATTGATTGTGAACGATGGCAAAAGCATTGAACTCAATTTGGACATCAAGCAGTTTAGACAGTACAAAATCACAGGCTCTGCTGCCTCCTTGGCTTTGCATGAATTTTTTGAAGCCTACCGCAGTGCAGACAGTCGCTTGTATGCGCAATTCCAAGCCCTGGATACCTTACAAGGAAAACCTGGTCAAGACAGCCTAGTAGCTGTTGTAAAAACCCAAAGAGAAGAAGAACTGAAAAAGATAAATGAATTGGTGCGTCAATTCATCAACAAAAGTGAGAGCCCAGCTGCACGCTATTATGCGTTGGGCATGGCTTCTCGCACCATGGGACCAGATGAACTCAAAGCCTTGGCCAACGCTTCGGCCGCCGCTTTTCCTGACCACAGTGGCATCCAAAAACTAAAAGCTTTGGTCAATGAGCCTGTCAAAACTGTTGCGCCCCCAGCGGTGCAAGCCCCCAAGCCCTATTTTTTGCTGCAACAACCTGTTCCACTTGTCAGTGGCAAAACCCCAGAAGGCAAAGTCCTTTCCTTGGAACAGTTCAAAGGCAAATACGTATTGTTGGATTTTTGGGCCAGTTGGTGTCCTCCCTGTCGGGCTGAAAATCCTGAATGGGTAAAACTCCAAGCAAAATATGCAGCCAAGAATTTTACGATGTTTGGTTTTTCTTTGGACAGTGACAGCCTTTCTTGGGCCAAAGCCATCCAAACCGATAAGCTCGCCTGGCCCCAGATCAGCGATTTAAAAGAATGGGAAAGTCCACTGGTGAGCCGCTTTCAATTTGAAGCCATCCCATTCAATGTGTTTATTGATCCTACTGGAAAAATCATCGGTGCCAGCCTCAGTGCCAAAGAACTTGATGCAAAATTGGCTGTGCTGTTAGAAAAATAGATGGGTTCAAATAAAAGTTTGCACATAAAAAAAGGCCCCAATGGGGCCTTTTCTATTCTTCTTAAAGTATTAGTTGTGACGCAGTGCATTGGCAGTCAAAGGTGCGCCAGCAGCAGTACCAGCAGCATACAAAGTGTAAATGCCATTCACAGCATTTAACGCCACACCAGTAGTTTGTAACACAACCGTTTGTGTACCAGCTGCTTTAACCCGAATGGTATAAGTACCCAAGGGAATGGCTGCAAAAGGTGCCAAAGCAGCGCCATTGGGGCTGTTGCCAATATAAGTGCGGTTGGTCAAAGTAACACTGTCAGGGGTTACAACATTGGTGCGTACCAATGTGATGTCCACTGCAGGGGCGTTTTGTGCCAAATGCAAAAAGCGTGCTTTCACCGTATTGGCAGCAGGCAAGCTCAGGTCATCGGGAATCACAACAGAACGCAAAGTGCCTGTTGCAGTAGCCAAGGTATCATACACCACCAATGTGCTGGCCGTTCTGTTGGCAAATTCAATGCTTCGATTAACATATTTGATGGTGGCATTGGTAACAGACCTTGTTTCGATCAAACGGGTACCGGGTAAAACACCCAAATAACCAGAATTGGCGCGATAGCCCAAAGCAGAACCGGTTTTGATGAGGGTATCAACGTACACATGCATGGCTGCAGTTCCCGTTGCATTGGGAGAGGCATTCAAAACAACAACAGATGCAAAGTCATTGCTGAACTCATTCTCTTTGCCGCAAGATGCCAAAACCATGGCACCAGCTAAAATTCCAAATATTTTTTTCATACACTTTGTTATAAGAATCCCCAGAACCAAAAAGGTTCCGGGGAAGGTTAATTAATAGCCTGGGTTTTGGGTCATGTTGGGGTTGGCCAATGTCTCATTCAATGGAATGGGCATCAGGTAACGGAAATTGCTGGCAGGTAAATTGGTAATGGCAGTCAAACCACCCGCATCAGCTAAATCGCGCTGGATGGGCAAAGAACGACGACGCAAGTCAAAATAACGCTGGCCTTCAAAACACAATTCCAAGAAACGTTCTTGAATGATGGCATTGATCAAGGTAGCGCGATCAGTGATGTTGGTGTGCACATAACCTTGGATGCGGTTGGCGCGCAAAGTAGACAAGTCAGTATTGGCAGCTGTCAGGTTGTTCAACTCCGCATAGGCTTCTGCACGGGCCAACAAGATTTCAGAACTCCGAATCATTTTGATGTCGAACTGAAAATTTTCGGCGTTGGCAGGGCTGGTTTGAACAATACCATACTTAGCAATCTGGCGACGGGTCCGGGGAGGAGCCAATTGGAAAAAAGTTCCAAAGCGGATGTCGTTTACTTGGTCATAAGCATTCATCAGCTTGTCTGCACCTGAAGCTTGAACAGCGCCTGTACCCACGTCTTGCCAAAGATTGAGTTTGAAAATCACTTCTGTAGCTTGTGTAGAAGCCAAGGTCTTGGTTGTCCAAAGCGCTGCATATCCAGCACGGTTGGTGATGGGCTGAGCAGTCAATACTTCGTTGGAACGATCTACCACATCTTGCCAGCTGCGGGTATGCAAAGCAGCCCGGGCTTGAGCAGCAATAACAGCATTGCGGGTGATGCGG
>RDYY01000350.1 GCA_004293505.1 Sphingobacteriia bacterium
CCAACTTGTTTGGCCAGGCTTTCTATTTCGGGCGCCGTGCGAATCATTTTTAATCCATCGCGCAGCCACTGCACCACTGCACCCGCCATGAAAACACTGCCTTCCAGTGCATAAGTTGTAGCCCCATTGATTTGCCACGCCACCGTGGTCAATAAATTGTTTTGCGAATGCACCGCTTTGCTGCCCGTGTTCATCAGCATGAAGCAACCCGTGCCATAAGTATTTTTGACCATGCCCGCTTGGGTACATTGTTGCCCAAAAAGGGCCGCTTGTTGGTCTCCCGCCATGCCTGCAATGGGGATGGGATGAGAAGTTAAAATGTTTTCGGTGTGGCCATAGATCTCACTGCTGCTGCGCACTTCGGGCAAAATGGCCGCAGGAATGTGAAAAAGTTGCAAAAGGTCTTGGTCCCATTCCATTTGGTGGATGTTGAAGAGCATGGTCCGAGAAGCATTGGAGACATCGGTTGCGTGCACTTTTCCATTGGTCAGGTTCCAGAGCAGCCAGGAGTCGATGGTTCCCATGCGCAAGCCGCCCGCATTGGCTTTTTCGCGCGCACCCGGCACTTGGTCCAAGATCCACTTGGCTTTGGTGGCCGAGAAATATGCGTCAATGATGAGTCCGGTTTTGCTGCGGATTTTCTCCGTCCAACCCTCGGCTTTTAAAGCGTCACAATAATCTGCCGTCCGACGGTCTTGCCAGACAATGGCTGGGTAAATGGGTTGGCCCGATGCAGCGTCCCAAATCACGGTTGTCTCCCGTTGGTTGGTGATGCCAATGGCCGCCATGTCATTGGGTTTGAGGCCAGCGTTCAGCACCGCTTCAGCTGCAACGCCCATTTGGCTGCTCCAGATTTCCATGGCATCATGTTCTACCCAACCCGGCTGCGGAAAATACTGTTTGAATTCTTTTTGCGCCAGGGAGATGATCTTGCCCTGCTTGTCAAAAATGATGGCCCGGCTGCTGGTCGTGCCTTGGTCCAGGGCAAGAATGTATTGTTTCATCATGTTGTTAGGGCTTGGAATTGTTGTGATGGACGTAAGTTTTTGGGGTGGCATCAAGATACAAAAGATGGGGCAATTCTGGTATTTGCCGCAAGGAGCGAAACATTGGTTTAACCCAGTTTTACTTTCGGTCCCAATATTGTCCCCTGCGTTGCGCGACCACCCAAAGCGCAGCAAAAACTGAGGGGTAAAGTTCTTGGTGAAGCTGGGATTGTGGCGATGAATAAAAAGACTTAGGGATTGTGACACCCAATTGAGAAAGGTGAGGTTTTTTGGATTGATGGTGCCCAGTTGTCATTTTGGGTTTAGGGTGGGGTTGAATCTCATGTCTTAAATGTAGTTTTTTCACTTGCACGCCAAACGGACAGGTGAAAACCAATGGTAGCAGGGGTTTCAAATTCCACCAAACGGACAGAAAACTAAAAAAATGAACAACCCTGTACGTGGAACGGATAAGTGAAAACCAATGGCAGCAAGGGTTTCAAATTCTACCAAACGGACAGAAAACT
>RDYY01000094.1 GCA_004293505.1 Sphingobacteriia bacterium
TGAAAGCAAAATTCATCCCGGTATTTATTTTGCCGGAGAACTCATGAACATTGATGGCATTACGGGCGGATTCAACTTTCAACACGCCTGGGCCAGTGCAATGGCGGTGGCTACCGCTTTGAGAGCTTAGTTTTTTTTCTTGGGGGCGTTTTTGTTTTGGCTGTACCGCATGTCAGGTGTGCCATCTTTCTTTTTGGGCCCGGCTGCATTGGCTTTGTTCTCGGCATAACGCATGTCTGGGGTACCATCTTTTTTCAGTTGAGCAGCGTTGCCTTTGTTTTGGGCATTTTCGTATTTGGCCTGTTTGGCCTGCATGGCTTCTACCTTTTCAGGTGTATACCGATTTGGAGCGGGAGTCTTTTTTTTGTTTTGTGCGGAAGCTCCCAAAGCGGTAAGGAGCAAAAATGCCAGGAGTATATGTTTCATGCTGAGTGATTTCACATTCGAAAATAAACAATTTCAAGGGTACAGTCAATGCCTCAGTAGGCGGAAGACCGTCCCATTTTAAAGTTTTCTCGGTTGGACTTGTTGGCATTTTTTCCGCTTAATATATCCAAAATGCGGGCATTGATGTTGTTCCTTACCTCTTGGTTGTTTTTTGGGGCGGGGTTATAGCGGCTATAAGACCTAGCATAAGGATTGCGGGCAGGCGTTTTGGGCTTGATCCCGAAGGCTTTGTTTGTTTTTCGGTCCGCTTCATCGGCTTTCTGCTGGGCACGCAGGGCTTTTTCGTAGCTGCTCATTTGCTGGGGCATTTTTTTTTGGCCCCAAGCGCAACAGCGGATTTTTTGGTCATCAGGAGCCAATGAGGTTAAAAGGGGGGAACCAAGACCTGAACCAATTCAAATTTAACCTTAAAATCAATAAAATCAGGGTTTTTTCTTACTTTTGCTCCCCGTTTAAAACCAACGGGTTTTTTTATGAACTTATTTTACAAACAACTAAACGCAGATGCACAGGAGAATGCTGCAGCCGCTGAACCAGCCGCTGAACAGCCTACTGCGACAACAAAAGCACCTGAACCCGTAGTGGTCGAAACCGCCCACGACGATTTTGATTGGAGTATTGACAAGCGCAACGTCAGCCATTATGCCGAAACCGAGCGCATGAAGTACGACAAAGTGTACGACAACACTTTTATCCAAATCAATGATGGCGAAATCATCAAAGGTGGGGTAGTTGCCCTGACCAAAACCGATGTGGTCATCAACATTGGTTTCAAGAGTGATGGTTTGGTTTCTCTCAATGAATTCCGCGACGTGCCCGGCTTGTCTGTTGGCGACGAAGTAGAAGTCATGGTGGTAGAGAAAGAAGACCGCTCTGGTAACCTGCACCTCAGCCGCAAATCAGCCCGCATTTTCCGTGCTTGGGAAAGAATTGTGGAAGTACACAAAACTGGTGAAGTGGTGACAGGTACTGTTACCAGCAAAACCAAAGGTGGTTTGATTGTTGACGTGTTTGGCATGGAAACTTTCTTGCCTGGTTCACAAATTGATGTGAAGCCTGTTACCGATTACGACCAATTTGTAGGCAAGACCATGGAATTCAAAGTGGTCAAGATCAACGAAACCATCAAGAACGCCGTAGTATCACACAAAGCCCTCATCGAAAGCGATATCGAAGCCCAACGTGCTGAAATCATGAGCAAGTTGGAAAAAGGACAAGTATTGGAAGGTGTGGTGAAAAACATCACAGACTTTGGTGCTTTCATGGACCTGGGTGGACTGGATGGTCTGCTCTACATCACCGATATCAGTTGGGGCCGCATCGCTCACCCCAGCGAAGTGGTGAAACTGGACCAGAAATTGCAAGTGGTGGTGTTGGATTTCGACGACGACAAAAAACGCATCAGCTTGGGCTTGAAGCAACTGACGCCTCATCCTTGGGATGTATTGCCCGAAGGTTTGAGCGAAGGCAGTGTGGTGAAAGGCAAGGTGGTGAACATAGAAGATTACGGTGCATTCTTGGAAATCCAACCCGGAGTAGAAGGTCTGGTACACGTATCAGAAATCACTTGGGCCAATACCCCCATCAATGCCAAGGAATTCTTCAAACTCAACGACGAGCACGAAGCCAAAGTGGTTACTTTGGACAAGGACGCCCGCAAAATGAGCTTGAGCATCAAGCAAATGAGCCAAGATCCTTGGAACACCATCGAAACCAAATTCCCCGAAGGCAGCAAGCACAAAGGTTTGGTGAAGAACATCACTCCTTATGGCGTGTTTGTTGAATTGGAAGCAGGCATTGGTGGCATGATCCACATCAGCGACCTGAGCTGGTTGAAGCGCTTTAACCACCCCACTGATTATACCAAAGTAGGTGAGCAGATCGACATCATGATCTTGAGCATCGACAAAGAGAACCGCAAATTGCAACTGGGACACAAGCAATTGGAAGAAGATCCTTGGAATGCCTTGGAAGAAACCTTTGCTATTGGCTCTTTGCACGAAGGTACCGTTACCCGCAAGGACGACAAAGGTGCTTTGGTTCAACTCCAGTATGGTTTGGAAGGCTTTGCGCCCAACCGTCACTTGAACAAGGAAGATGGTACGCAAGTGAAAGCCGATGACACTGCCCAATTCATGGTGATCGAATTTGATCGCAATGACAAGCGCATTGTTTTGAGCCACGCCCGCATTTGGGAACAGCACATTGCCGAAGAAAAGGAAACAGCCAAAAAAGAGGCCAAGACCGAATCGGACAATACCAAAAAAGCTGTGAAGAACATCCAAAGCAAGGTTGAAAAAGCCACCTTGGGTGACCTGGGTGCTTTGGCAGAAATCAAGGCCAAATTGCAAGAAGGAGAAGGAGACGCCAAATAAGCGTTCCTGGAAGGATAGAAGCCGCCCCAAGGGGCGGCTTTTTTTTGCTTTTCATTAACCCCTCAGGCCTTGGTTTTAGGGTTTTCAGGCCTTAATTTGGCTTTTTATGCTTAATTTTGCCAACTTCTATGGTCAGACTATTGATGGTTTTGTTCGCTTTTGGGGTCTTGGGTACTGCCTGCAGTTCCAAGTTTTCCAAAATCATGAAGAGCAAGGATTACGAGTACAAGTACAAAATGGCGGAACAATACTATGCCAACAAGAAGTATGAAGAAGCCAAAAAGCTCTTTGAGGACATCTTTCCCTATTTGAAAGGGTCACCGCGTTACGAAGACATGTATTTCAAATATGCGTATGCATATTATTACACGCGTGATTACATCAATGCGGAAAACATGTTCAAGAACTTTGCAGAAAGCTTCCCTGCCAGCACCAAAACCCAAGAGTCTGAATACATGCGGGCTTATTGTTTTTACAAACAATCCCCCAAGGTTGAATTGGATCAAACCAATACCAACAAGACCATGGCATTGATGCAGGCTTTCATTAGTACCCATCCTACTTCTCCTTACAGCAAAGAAGCCAATGAATTGATTGACCAATGCCGGGAGAAATTAGAATTGAAAGACTACAAAAGCGCTGAACTGTATTACAACCTGGGTTTTTACAAGGCTGCCGCCATTGCTTTCAGCAATGTGGCAGACAATTTTCCTGATTCAAAAAAATCAGACGAATACAAACTGCGCATGATCAAGTCTTATTTCAAATATGCTGAAATGAGCTATGAGGAAAAGCAAAAAGAACGTTTTGAAAAAGTCTTGACAGAATGCCAAGACTTCACTGACCGTTTCACCGACAGCAAATATTTAGAAGAAGTCAACAAATACAAATCACAAACCAACAACATACTTAAAACCGGAAAAAAATGAGTAAACTAAGAAGGCAGATGAGCGCCAATACCCCTGCAGTGGTAGAAACCAAGAGCTTGGTAGAAATCAAAAGCAAAACGGGTAACCTCTATGAGTCCATCGCCATCATTGCGCGCCGGGCCAACCAAATCAATATTTCTATCCGGGAAGAGTTGCACAACAAATTGGAAGAATTTGCCAGCCACACCGATAGCTTAGAAGAAATCCACGAGAACAAAGAGCAAATCGAAATCTCTCGCGCTTACGAGAAAATGCCCAACCCAGCTATCTTGGCTACCCAAGAATTCATGGAAGGCAAGATCTACCACCGCAAAAACAACGAGAACGATCTTTTCCGTTAAACCAAACAAGTTTAACGTTTATCCTTTTGGCGGCCGTGTTTCACGGCCGTTTTTTTTGTTACTTTTAGCCATATGTTGGAGGGTAAAAAAATTGTTTTGGGCATCAGCGGAAGCATTGCTGCCTACAAGTCCATTGTGTTGTTGCGCTTGTTGATCAAAGCAGGTGCAGACGTTCAGTGTGTCCTGACACCTGCCGCCAAAGATTTTGTTTCACCCCTTGTTTTGTCTACCCTTTCTAAGCACCCTGTGGTGAGCCAATTACAAGAGGGAGAGGAATGGTCCAACCACGTGGCATTGGGCCGATGGGCCGATCTGATGATCCTTGCCCCTGCTTCTTGTAATACCTTGGCCAAGATGGCGCACGGCTTGTGCGACAATGTATTGTTGGCTGTTTATTTGTCTGCCACTTGTCCTGTGTTGGTGGTGCCAGCCATGGACGAAGACATGTGGCACCATCCTGCAACCCGGGCCAATCTCCAAACCTTGGCTTCCTATGGCAACAATGTAATGCCCACCCAACATGGTGAGTTGGCCAGTGGATTGGTCGGGATGGGCCGAATGGCAGAACCAGAAGATATTTTGGTGTTTGCAACAGAACATTTTTTTCGCCAATCATTTTTAGCCGGCAAAAAAGCCTTGGTTACTGCTGGCCCAACCCATGAACCCATTGACCCAGTGCGGTTCATCGGTAACCGTTCCAGTGGTAAAATGGGATTGGCTTTGGCCGAAGCCCTTTACTTGGCAGGGGCTGAGGTTCAGTTGGTGGCTGGTCCCATGGAAAGAAACACCGCATTCAAAGGCATCCAACAACACAAGGTTAATACGGCGGCTGAAATGTTCCAAGCAGTAGAAAAATTGTGGCCCCATCAAGACCTGGGAATTTTTAATGCAGCAGTGGCTGACTTTACACCGGCCACCTTGGCAGCTGAAAAAATAAAAAAGAGCCAGGACCACATGAGCATTTCTTTGGTTCCGACAACAGATATCTTGGCTGCCTGTGGCCATGCCAAACAAGCCCAGCAATTCATCATGGGCTTTGCTTTGGAAACAGAGAATGAATCGGCCAATGCTACTTTAAAATTGAACAATAAGAATGCAGATGTGATTGTCTTGAATGCTTTGCGGCACGAGGGGGTGGGTTTTGGGGCCGATACCAATCGCGTCACCCTTTTTACCAAGGGGGGTGAATCATTGGCTTGGGACTTGATGGACAAGCAAACCTTGGCCCAAAAATTGGTGTGGTGGTTGGGAGAAAAATTGAAAAAATAGAACAGTGAAAAAATTGACTTTTTTTTTCTGGGTGTTGTGGGTGGCTGCTGGTTGGCCAAACAATTTGTGTGCCCAAGAATTAAATGCCAAAGTCACCGTCTTGGCCCAGCGGGTTAATTCAACCGTTGATCGCCGCATTTTTGTGACCTTGCAAAACCAACTGAACAGTTTTGTCAACAACCGCAAATGGGGAGGAGACGCTTTTGCCCCGCAAGAAAAAATATTGTGCAGTTTCATCCTCAACATTGAATCCATTTTGGAAACCAATGTGTACAAAGCATCTTTGACCATTCAATCAGCACGGCCCGTTTTTCAAACAGGCTACCGAGCAGCCCTGATTAATTTTGTAGACCCAGATTTGGCCTTTAAATACATTGAGTTTCAGCCCATGGAATTCAATGAAAACAGGATACAGGGAACCGACCCTCAAGTAGCCAACCTAACCGCCGTACTAGCATTTTATGTTTACATGGTCATGGGCATGGACTACGATTCTTTTTCACCCAAAGGTGGAGAACCCTATTTCCGAAAAGCCCAAAACATTGTCAACAATGCCCCTGAGGGCAGGAACATCAGTGGTTGGCGGGTATTTGATGGCTTGCGCAACCGCTATTGGTTGGGCGAAAACCTGAGCAATGCGCGCTACAATTTGGTCCACGATGTTATCTATACCTATTACCGGGGTGGCTTGGACAAAATGATTGAAAACGAAAACGAAGCCCGGCAAAATATTTTGCAAGCATTGGTGCAACTACAAGCTTTCAACAAAGAAAACCCCAACACCATGGTCTTGCAATTTTTCATGCAGGGGAAAGCCACTGAATTGATTGGTATTTGTGCCAAAGGAACACCAGCCGAAAAAAACCAAATGGTACAACTGGCAGCAGTATTGGATGTGGTGAATGCGGAAAAGTATAAAACCGCTTTGCGATGAACAGCAGGAAAAACAGTGGCAGGATGGTTTTGCGCTGTGGTGCTTTTACCTGGGTGAACCCTCTTTGTCTGGTATGTATTCTCTTTTTCTTTGCTTGTAGCCATGACCGCGCCAAAAGCAATGAAAAAGTTTTACCCGTCAACACCATGAAGCAAGTGGTATGGGACATGTTGCGGGCCGATGAATATTATTTGCGCAAAACCCAGTTTGACAGTTTGCACCGATTAGACCAGGAAAACTTTCGCTACTATGAACAAGTTTTCCGCGCACACGGGGTCAACCGAAAACAATTTTACGAGAGCTGGAAATGGTACCAATCCCATCCCACGGTATTTCAATTGTTGATTGATTCGGTGGATGCCTTGGGCATGCGACAACGCAATGAAGCCAACCGCAGGTTTGGTGCACCGCCTACTACACCGGGTTCTTCCTCTTCTTCACCAAAAGACCAATAATATGAATAAGCTTGTCCCAAATGCTGCAGCAGCATTGGCCGATATTCCCGATGGGGCCACTTTGATGTTGGGTGGTTTTGGCTTGAATGGTATTCCTGAAAACTGTATTGCTGCCCTGGTGGCCGCAGGTACCAAAGACCTGACTTGCATCTCGAACAATGCGGGGGTAGATGATTTTGGATTGGGTTTGTTGTTGCAAAAAAGACAGATCAAAAAAATGATCAGTTCTTATGTGGGGGAGAACGCCGAGTTTGAGCGACAATTGTTGGCAGGTGAATTG
>RDYY01000351.1 GCA_004293505.1 Sphingobacteriia bacterium
ACCCCCGCATCGGTTCGGCTGGATCCCGTGAGCTCAAAAGGGGTTCGGAACAGCGTAGACAGGGCCTGGCCCACTTCGGCCTGGACAGAATGGGCATTCTCTTGAATTTGAAACCCTTGGTAATGGGTACCCCGGTAAGCCAATTCTAGAAAATAGCGTGGCATGCAGGCTATTGTTGTTTGGCGGGAGGAGTGGTTGCTTTGGGCACCATGATGACCACCGATTCGGCGGGTCCGGTCCCGTTGCGGACCGAGAAAATGATTTCCGTGCCCGCTTCGGTCTTCTTCTCGGCCAGCTTGCGGATCTGGGGTTCTGGGCTGCTGTACAGGCTGCGGCCGGGTTCTCCTCCCCTCACCAGTTCCAAACTGACCATGTCTTGGAAAACCCATTCTCCTTCTTTGGTATAGCGCAAATGATAACCCTTGGGGCGGTTGTCGATGGTCACGGGAAACTGCTTCTCGGCATAAGCGTTGGCTGGGAAACCCAAGACCACTTTGTATTCCCCGTTGCGCATTTGCGGGATCATCAGGTAGCCCTTGCCATTGGAGGCAAAGACTTGGTTGTTGATGAGCAAATAATAGGGCTGGTTGTTCTCGGACTGTAGGTACAGGAATTGCCCCTGGGCTTGCACTGTGGCAGTTCCCCAAACAAAAAACCCGAACATCAGCAAAATCATCCGCATGCAACAAATCTACTGTATTTCTGCGCTTGGCCCAAGCCATGGGCCTATCTTTAAAGCTCAAATTGCGACATGAAAAAACAACTACTGATCTGGGGATTGCTGTCGGCCTTTATTGTCAGCGCCCAAACCAAAGCGCCCAAAGGGCCTTACCAAGCTGTACCAGAAAAGACCAATAATTTGGTGCACACCCGTTTGGATGCGGGATTTGATTTTGACAAAAGCCAACTCAAGGGCAAAGTGGTCCTGACCCTGCGCCCCCATTTTTATCCCACCGATTCTTTGACCTTGGATGCCAAAGGAATGGAAATAAGCAGTGTGGCCCTGGTGCAAGGCAGCAGCCAAAAACCCTTGACTTACCAATACGATGGCTTGTTCCTGCGGATCCAATTGCCCAAGACCTATACCCGGCAAGAGACCTATCAAGTTGCCATAGCCTATGTGGCCAAACCCAATGATTTCAAAGCCAAGGGATCGGAAGCCATTACCGATGCCAAGGGCCTGTATTTCATCAACCCCAAAGGAGAAGAAAAAGACAAACCCACCCAAGTATGGACCCAGGGCGAGACCGAAGCCACTTCAGTGTGGGTACCCACCATTGACAAGACCAACCAAAAATCCACCCAGGAATTTAACCTGCGCGTTCCGGCCAAAATGGTGAGCTTGTCCAATGGCCGATTGGTGAAACAAACCAAGAACAGCGATGGCACCCGCACCGACAGTTGGGTGATGGACCAACCCCATGCGCCCTATTTGTTTTTCATTGGCATGGGCGATTATGCGGTCATCAAAGACAGCTACAAAGGCAAGGAAGTCAGCTACTATGTAGA
>RDYY01000095.1 GCA_004293505.1 Sphingobacteriia bacterium
TTGGCTTTGGCCGATGCCATCCAATTTGAAGGCAAGGCTTTTCGCCGCGACATAGGTTACGAATTTCAGTAATGCAAAAAGGCTTGTAAAACAAGTAAACAGCAGGCCCTTGGCTTGTTATTTTCAGTAATTTCAAGCACCTTTGCGCAGATTGCTCGCACTTTAAAATCATTCATATACCAATGGGTTTATTTAACTTTTTTACACAGGAAATTGCCATGGACCTGGGTACGGCCAATACCCTCATCATCCACAACGACGACGTGGTGGTGAACGAACCATCCATTGTTGCCCTCAACCGCAACAACATGAAAGAAGTATTGGCCGTGGGCAAGAAGGCTTTGATGATGCACGAAAAAACTCACGAGAGCATCAAAACCATTCGTCCCCTCAAAGACGGCGTTATCGCCGACTTCAATGCAGCCGAGCTCATGATCCGGGAACTCATGAAAATGATTTATCCCAAAAAGCCTTTGTTCCCGCCCAGTTGGCGCATGGTGATTTGTATTCCCTCTTCCATCACCGAAGTAGAAAAAAGGGCCGTGCGCGACAGTGCCGAACAAGCCGGTGCCAAAGAAGTGTACATGATCCACGAACCCATGGCCGCGGCTTTGGGTATTGGTATAGATGTAGAAGAACCCGTAGGCAACATGATCATTGACATTGGTGGGGGCACCACTGGTATCACGGTCATAGCCTTGGCAGGTATTGTGTGCGACCAAAGTATCCGGATTGCGGGTGACGAGTTCACCGCCGACATCATGGAAGCTTTGCGCCGTTACCACAGTTTGTTGATTGGTGAAAGAACAGCAGAGCAGATCAAAATCAATGTGGGCGCAGCTTTAAAAGATTTGGACAACCCACCCGAAGACATGCCCGTGAATGGCCGTGACTTGGTTACGGGTATCCCCAAACAAATCATGGTCAGCTACCAAGAGATTGCAGAAGCTTTGGATAAATCCATTTTCAAAATTGAAGAAGCCATCTTAAAAGCCTTGGAGACCACCCCTCCAGAATTGGCCGCGGACATCTATCGCCGCGGATTGTATTTAACAGGTGGCGGGGCTTTGTTGCGTGGCTTGGACAAACGCCTGAGTGCCAAAATCAAATTGCCTGTTCATGTAGCAGACGATCCTTTGAAGAGTGTGGTCCGAGGAACAGGATTGGCTTTGAAAAACTACCAGCGTTTCCCCTTTATCATGCGATAGCATTTTGACCTGCCTTGAAAAACATTTTTCTTTTCATCCGGCAATACTTTGTGTTCCTCAGTTTCTTGCTGTTGGAAGCGGTCAGCATTGTGATGTTGACCCAAACCAGCAAAACCCATGAAACCTATTTTTTTAGTGCAGCCAACCAAGTAACCGGGGTGGTCAATGACCGCTATAGTCAGTTTCGCAGTTATTTTACTTTACAAGCCACCAACAAAGAATTGGCCGCAGAAAACAGCCGATTGCGAAATGCCTTGGGAATGAATTTTCAAACCCCAGACAGCACGGTCAAACAAAAAATTGACTCCAGTTTCCGCGACAGTTTGGGACAAACCCGCAAATTCACCTACTTGCCCGCTCGGGTGGTGGGCAATTCTTATACCCTGCCCAACAATTATTTGACCATTGAGCGCGGCAGCGCACAAGGGATCAGCAAAGGCATGGCTGTCATGGGCCCCAGCGGTATTGTGGGCGTGGTGGTAGAAACCAGCCCTGATTACAGCAAGGTCATGAGCCTCTTGCACCGCAACAGCAAGGTCAGTGCCATGCTCAAAAAAAATAACCAAACTGGCAGCATTGAATGGGACGGATCTGATGCACATTTTTTGGTCTTGCGCAACGTCAGCAAAAGTGCCAAAGTAGCCAAAGGAGACACCGTCTTGACCAGCACCTATTCGGCCAATTTCCCCTCACATTTAATGGTAGGAACCGTAGCTGCCATTCAAGCTGATCCCTCCAGTAATTTCTATACCTTAAAGATCAAAACAGCCACTAATTTTTTCACCGTGCAATGGGTTGACGTGATCGCCAACAAAAACTATGGCGCACAAACTGAATTGGAAAACAGTTCCAAAAACCAATGAGTACCCTGGTCAAAAATATCTTTCGTTTTGTGCTGTTCTTGGCTTTGCAAATCTATGTGCTGAACCAGGTTCCCCCCTTGCACCGCTTTGTAGTGCCCTATTTGTATTTCTTGTTCATTTTGTGGTTGCCTTTTAATTTGCCCCGGTTTCCCCTCCTATTGATTGCCTTTTTGTATGGCCTTTGTTTGGATGAATTCACGGGCACATTGGGTTTACACGCTGCCCCTTGTGTGTTGTTGGCTTATTTGCGCCCCTTTTTGTTGAGCTTACTCATCCCACAAGAAAGCACAGAACAGAGTTATGCCGAGCCCAGCATCACCAGCATGGGATGGGCCCCATATGCTTTGTATGTAGGCTTGCTCACCTTTTGTCATCATTTTTTATTGGTGTTTTTAGAATGGCTACAATTTGGCGACTTCTTGTATTTCTTGGGCAAAGTAGCTGCCAGTACAGGCATCAGCTTGCTCTTGGTTTTCCTGACTGAAATGCTTTTTAACCGAAAAGCCAAATACCGCACCAACCAGTAAACCGGTTAACCCATGTCCGTTTTTAACCAAAGCAGGAGCCGCGTCATTCAAATCATACTTGCAGCTGTGTTTGTCATCATCTTGCTGCAATTGGTCAACCTTCAGATTTTTTCTTCTCAGTATAAAATGGCAGCAGAAAACAATGCCATTTTTCGCAAAATCATTTACCCCGACAGGGGCATCATTTTTGACCGAAAGAAAAAGCCTTTGTTGGAAAACGCCATCAGCTTTGATTTGGTGGTGACGCCCTCAGAAGCGCGCAATACCGATACGGCTGCTTTGTGTGCCATTTTAAACATTGACACTGCCGAATACAAAAAGCGGATGCGCGATGCCATTTTCAAAAACACCAGCGTAAAGCCCAGTGTCTTTGAACCCCTTTTGTCCCCCGAGACCTATGCCAAATTGTACGAAAACATGTACAAGTTTCCAGGCTATATGTTGAACCAAAGATCGGTTCGTTCTTACCCTTACAATACTGCTGGACAATTGCTGGGCTATATTGCAGAAGTAGATACCAGCTTCTTACGCAAACACCGCAGTGAAGGATATGAGATGGGGGATTATGCCGGCATGAGTGGATTGGAAAGAACTTATGAGTCTGTGCTCATGGGGCAACGCGGCATCAAGCGATTTGTGCGCGACAACAAAAGCCGCATCCAAGGACCTTACGAAAATGGCCTTTTTGATACAGTAGCCATTGCCGGTCGCAACCTCTATACCAGCATTGATGTAGAAGTACAGCAACTGGCCGAAAAATTATTGCAAAACAAGATTGGCTCGGCCGTGGCCATCAACCCCCGCACGGGAGGCATCATTGCCATGGCTTCCAGTCCCTCTTATAACCCAAATGTATTGACCGGAAATGCCCGGCGAAAAAACTGGGGCCGCATGATCATGGATACGGCCAAACCCATGTACAACAGGGCCATCAAGGGACAATATCCGCCGGGTTCCACCTTTAAACCCTTGGGCGCATTGGTGGCTTTAGACCAAGGTTTGATCACGCCTTCTTGGGGCATAGGCTGTGGCGGGGGATATGCCGCCTGTGGCAGTGTTTATGTGCGGTGTGAACACAAGAATCCTGGACACGCAGCCAATTTGCGCTTGGCCCTGGCCAATTCCTGCAACTCTTATTTTTCGGATATTTTTCGCAAAGTCATTGACAACCCCAAAATGGCCAGTCGGGCCGATGGGTATTTAAAATGGAAGGCCTACATGAATGCTTTTGGCTTGGGCCGAAGGTTAGAAGTTGACCTGCCCAGCGAAGACAAAGCCAATATTCCAGACACCTCTAAATACAACCGCATTTATGGGGCAAGGCGATGGAATTCCTGTACCATTTTAACCTTGGGCATTGGCCAAGACCAAATGACGGCCACACCGGTACAAATGGCCAACCTGATGTGCATCATTGCCAACAAAGGTTTTTATTTCCCACCCCATTTTGTGGACAGCATAGAACAAGAAACCACGGCCGACACCAGCTTGTTGGGCAAATACCGGGAGAAGCACATTGTTACGAATATTTCTGACAGTGCCTACAAAGCAGTGAACGATGGTATGCACGATGTAACCATTTATGGAACCGCCTCCGCCATCAAGATTCCCGGTGTAGAATATTGCGCCAAAACGGGTACGGCCCAAAACCCCCACGGCAAAAACCACTCTTTGTTTGTGGCTTTTGCCCCCAAAGACAATCCCCGCATTGCCATTGCAGTGGTGGTTGAAAATGGCGGATATGGTTCTGTAGCAGCTGGTCCCATAGCCGGCTTCATGATGGAAAAATATTTGAACGATACCATCAGTACGGCTGGCCTGGCCCGGGTGGAAGAATTGTCTAACCGCAACTTGATCCCTTCTGCCATCAAACAATGGTATTACAGAAAAGATTCTTTGCGGGCAGCCAAATTGCGTTTGGAAGAAGAGGAAGAGAGATTGGAAAGATTGGAAAGAGAGAGAAGGGAAAAAGAAATTGAAAAAGGCAACAACACCGAAGCCCAATTAGAGCCCGGCAGCAAACCCGTGGGAGAAAAAGACACCACCCGCAAGCTTTTGCCCAAACAAGCTATTTTACCCGCCACTGATCCCAAAAAGAAAAACTTGAAAAACCGCGCATGAGCCAAAAGAACAAAATTTCTCACGGCGTAGACACCACGGTGATTTGGCTTTATGCCATCCTGGTGGCGGTCGGTATTTTGTGCATTTTCATGGTAGAATACCGCAGTGATGCCAATTGGATGAGTAGTTTTTTGGGGGGCAAAACCAGTTACAGCAAGCAATTCATTTTTGCTGGCATTTGTGCCTTGATTGCCACTTTTATTTTGTTGACCGACAGCAAACTGTTTACTGCTTTTGCCAATCTATTTTATGTGTTTGGGGTACTCTTGATGTTGGCCACTTTTGTATTGGGCAAAAACATCAATGGGTCCAAAAGTTGGATCCCCTTGTTTGGGGGATTTAATTTACAGCCCGTAGAAATTTGTAAAATCTTTACGGCTTTGGCCTTGGCCAAATTCCTGTCCCGGCAAGAAACCGATTTTCGCAAACTCAAGTCGCAAGTAGTAGCAGGCATCATTTGTTTGTTGCCAGCCGTCATTTCTATTTTGCAACACGAGACCGGCATGGCCTTGGTTTATTTTAGTTTTTTCTTGGTCATGTTTCGCGAAGGTTTGTCGCCCGTGGTCTTGATCATTGGGTTCTCCTTTGTGGCCTTGATTGCTTCCACTTTATTAGTGGATCCCGATACCTTGGCCATTATTCTATCGGTGGCAGCTGTAGTCTTTTTGTATGCTACCCGTCGGCAGTGGCGGCGCAAAAAATCTATTTTGTTGCTGACCATTTTGATTTGGGGAGCAGCAGTAGGCATCCAACGTTTTGCCGTACCCTTTATTTTCAACAATGTGCTAGAGTGCTACCAAAGTGCAAGGGTCTACAGCGCGTTTGGCAAGGACTATGATTGTGGATTAAACAAGCGTTCGGCTAAAAAATCGGACAAAGCTCCCCGTAAACCCGATGACTACAACGTCAGACAAAGCAAGATTGCCATTGGCTCTGGTGGTTTTTGGGGAAGGGGTTTTCTGAAAGGCACCCAAACCCGGGGCAAATATGTACCCGCTCAAACAACCGATTTTATTTTTGCCTCTTTGGGTGAAGCATTTGGGTTTGCAGGTTGTTTTGCTTTCTTGGCCCTTTTCATGTTCCTGCTTTTTCGCCTCATTGCCATTGCCGAACGGCAACGCAGTACATTCAGCAGGGTTTATGCTTATTCGGTGGTCAGCATCTTATTCTTTCACATTGCATTCAATATTTGCATGACCCTTGGTCTCTTTCCTTCACCCGGCATCACCCTTCCCTTGATCAGTTATGGCGGGTCTTCGTTGGTTTCCTTCACTATTTTGATTTTTATTTTGTTGCGCTTGGATGCCGACCGACAAATGGTGTTGCGCTAAATTCTTCTACCATGAAAATCATCCCCCTGTCAGAAGGTTGTTTTACCATTGACAAAACAAAAATCTTTCGCCCCATTGACCTGGCCAAAGAGTCATTGCAAGACAGGCCTGTGGGCAGTTTGTTGGTCGAGATCCAACCCTTTTTGATAGAAACAGAAAAGGATTTGATTTTACTGGATACGGGATTGGGTTATGCCAGTGCCGATGGGCAGCCCCAAATTCACCACAACATCAAAGCAGCAGGGTATGACCCCCATGGGGTCACCAAAGTATTGATGAGCCACTTGCACAAAGACCATGCAGGCGGGTTGTTTCACG
>RDYY01000352.1 GCA_004293505.1 Sphingobacteriia bacterium
GCGTTTGTTTTCTTCGCTGATGCCAATGCCTGTGTCTTTTACAGAGAATTGTAATTCCTGTAAACTTTCGTCAATGGGCGTAGCGTCTACTTGTACATGGATGGATCCTTTGTCGGTGAATTTGATGGCATTGCCCACCAGGTTTACCAGCACTTGTTTTAAGCGCGCTTCATCGGCAATGATGTCATTGGCTGCTTTGGGGTCAATGGCATAGTGCAAGAGAATGTCTTTTTCCAAAGCATTGATGCGCGGCGCTGAAATAGAGACCACTTGTTGGATGATGGCTTGCAGCTGACAAGGCCCTTCAAACAATTCTAATTTGTCGGCCTCAATTTTGGAAATGTCCAATACATCGTTCACAATTTCCAATAGATGCTTGCTGCTGTTTTGTTTGTTCGGGCGAGAGGGCCGAATGGCGCATCAAATCGATGGTGCCGATGATGCCGTTCAAAGGGGTCCGGATCTCGTGGCTCATGTTGGCCAAGAACCGAGACTTGGCCCGAGTAGCTTCTTCGGCTTGTTCTTTGGCTTGGGACAAATATTCTTGCGAATCCTGTAAGTCTTTGGATTTTTGTACCAAGCTTTCCTTGTCCAAGTCGTAAGTACGTTTGTACAAGCTGATGGTGATGGCAATGATGGTACAATGGATCAGGTTGGTGATCACAATGTCAAACTGCTTGGTGGCTTGGTCAGGGTAGGGAATGATCCAATCGGGGTGGCTTTTTTCGGTCAAGTACAAGCCCGTGATCACCAGGATGGTAAACGCTATAAAAGGAGAATGATAGCGTTTGGGCAAGATCAACATGGCCACCACATTGATGAAAATAAATGCTGTGGTAGTAGACCCTTCAATGCCCCCGTTGGTGAACCATATCAAGGCAAAAAAAACGTGGCAAAATAAAATGTACCAAGTGCCCAATCCCCTGAACCGGTGGCGGTAACGAGAATGGTAGAAGAATACAAATGACACCAGCAACAAGACCAAGATCAGGGCATTGAGCAAGAAACTCCTGCCCAGCAAAACATTGCTCAAAAAATGAATGAGCATCGAAAAGGAAACCAAGAAACTGACGAGATTAAAAATCTTTTGTTCCAAGGTGATGGCTTCTTGGCGAAGCCCCAATAAAGACTTGATCCCGTTGATGTTCATGGGGGCAGCATTCCTAGGTTGCCCTAAAGATAGTGTAAATCAATTGGGAAGCAGACAGGCTATCCGACCAAAGCAGCATAGGCTTCACTGCTCATCAAAGCTGCTACTGCAGCAGGATCAGCAACGGTCATTTTCACCATCCAGCCATCGCCATAAGGATCGGAATTCACCAACTCTGGTTGTTTTTCCAAGAGGGCATTTACTTCGTTCAAAGTGCCGGCAACAGGAAGGAACAAGTCACTCACTGTTTTTACCGCTTCTACGGTACCAAAAACTTCTTCTGCTGCCAATTCTTTGCCTACACTGTTGATGTCAACATAAACGATGTCACCCAATTCGTGTTGGGCAAAATCAGTGATGCCAATGGTGGCCACATTGCCTTCAAGGCGAATCCATTCATGGTCTTTGGTGTAGCGGAGTTCAGCAGGAAATTGCATAAAGCGTTTTTTTTGGTCTTGCAAATATTGAACAATAAAGGGAATTGGTGAAATGAATCTGTGGCTGGGCCCAAGCCTCAAAATCCTTGCTCCTGAAAATACAGCAGCACATGGTCTTTTAAAAACTGCTCTTGTTCCATTAATGTCACACCGGGCAAAGCTTTGCGCTGACCAAAATGGGGCCAACCCTCTTCGTCTCGGCCTTCTAACACATAATAACCACTGGGGAACCACTGGGGCTGAGCACCGTACAAACGGCCACGTGCATCAGGTCTTGCTTTTGTTCCTTGCTGATTTTTTCGGGCATGAATCCTGTTTCCTGCAACCCTATCAAAAACAAGATGGCTTCCAAGTCGGGCTTTTTGCCAAAGCGCTCTACCAGTTTGGCTTCCAGGTTCCACCACCGTTGTTGTAAATCGTCGTTTGCAAACATGGCGCAAAGCTAAGCGCCAGGCGGTATATTTGCGGCAAAACCAGGACCATGTTACAGGTGAGTGTGTTGCGCAGCCAGCCCGAAGCGGTAAAAGCCCGATTGGCCATCAAGAATTTTGGACAACCCCAATTGGTGGATCAAATCATTGCTTTGGACGATGAGCGCAAGCGCTTACA
>RDYY01000353.1 GCA_004293505.1 Sphingobacteriia bacterium
GGCAGCAAGACCATTGAATTGCCTGCTTTGATCATCCCTGGTACCCATCCCAATGCGGTGGGCATTGCCTTGGGTTATGGTCGAGCGGAAGCTTTGGGCAAATCTGCTGCCGGTGTAGGTAAAAACGCCTTTACTTTGTCCAGCTTCAGCAATGGATCTGTTCAATTCCACGCCACTGATGTTACCCTGGCCACAACAGGAGAAACCTATCCTGTGGCCCTTACCCAAACCCACAACCGGTACGATACCGAACAAGGTAACCGTACCGAAGTGGTAAAGGAACTCAGCTTGGCTGCTTACAAACACCACCCCACCGAAATCCGCGATGAGCGCGAAAAAGAATTGGCACCTTGGGGCGGTCTGGAAAAATTTGAATCCCAAGGCACCATTTATCCTGTGTTTGATCGTCCAGGCATCAAATGGGGCATGAGTGTAGACCTCAATACCTGTACGGGTTGTGGCGCTTGCGTCGTTGCTTGTAACGCCGAGAACAACGTTTCTGTGGTGGGCAAACCCGAAGTATTGCGCGGTCACGAAATGCACTGGTTGCGCATTGACCGCTACTACAGCGGCGATTTGGACAACCCCAATGTGGTCTTCCAACCTTTGATGTGTCAACATTGCGACAACGCGCCTTGCGAAAACGTTTGTCCTGTTGCCGCCACCAACCACAGCAGCGAAGGCCTCAACCAAATGACCTACAACCGTTGTATTGGTACCCGTTATTGCGCCAACAACTGTCCTTACAAAGTACGTCGCTTCAACTGGGCCGACTACACTGGTTCTGACAGCTTTGGTGACAACCAAAAAGGCATTGTGAACGATGTGGTCTTGGACATGAACGATGACCTGACCCGCATGGTGCTGAACCCAGACGTTACCGTGCGTGCGCGTGGTGTGATTGAAAAATGTTCTTTCTGCGTTCAGCGTTTGCAAGAAGGCAAGCTCAAAGCCAAAAAAGACAGCCGTCCTTTGGCCGACAGCGACATCAAAGTGGCTTGTCAGCAAGCTTGTCCCACCAACGCCATCGTGTTTGGCAATGCCAACAGCAAGGAAAGCGCCATCACCCTGCACCGCCAAGAAAATCCCAATCGTCAGTTCTATGTGTTGGAGCAACTCCACGTGTTGCCCGGGGTCACTTACATGGCCAAAGTGCGCAATACCGACGAGATGCCCGCTCACCACGATGCCAAGAAAGAAGGGGAAAAAGCACCTGCTCACGCCGAAAAAGCACCCGCACATTCTTAAAGCCCACGGATAAAATAGACAAGGAACATTCCTAAAAAAGAAGCAATGCATTTAAAGTACGAATCACAACTCAGAGAACCGCTGGTATACGGAGACAAAACCTATGCCCAGGTAACTGAAGACATTGTTCGACCCATTGAAGCCAAACCCACCCGGTTGTGGTACATCGGTTTTTATATTTCCGTGGCCCTCTTGATGTTTGGGGTGTACAGCGTTTACCGTGAAGTCACTTACGGTATTGGTCAGTGGAACCTATCTCTGCTATCCTTTTGTTGTTCCGCCAAGGCTGGAGAACAGGGGTAAACCGTGCGGCAGAAGCCATGACCATTTTTGCGGTCATGTGTGCAGGACAATTCCCCATCTTCCAC
>RDYY01000096.1 GCA_004293505.1 Sphingobacteriia bacterium
TGACTTTGGTTTTATCCAAGCCCAGTTTGGAACCCGCTACAATGCCAATGTGGGGCTGAGTTTGCAACAATTGTTGTTTGATGGTCAAGTATTTGTGGGCTTACAAGCCCGTCGCGCGGCCATTGATTTTCAAACCCGTGGAGCCGAATTCACAGAAGCCACCATCAAACAAAACGTGTACAAAATCTACTACCAATTGGTGGCCAGCAGAACCCAAGTAGGACTTTTGGATGCCAACATTGACCGCATCCAAAAACTCAGCAACGACTACAAGTCTTTGTACAAAAATGGTTTTGCAGAAAAAATTGACCTCGACAAAGTAGAAGTACAGTTGACCAATTTGCAAACCGAAAAACTCAAGGTGAACAATGCCATTGAAATGGGTTATTTGGGCTTGAAAACCTTGATGGGCATGCCCATTCGGGACACTTTGATTTTGACAGAGGAATTGACCTATGAAAAAATCAATGATTTCACGGCCATTGCCGATGGGTTCCAATACACCGATCGCAAAGACTTTCAATACCTGAGCTTGGCCCGTGATTTGAACGCTTACAATGTAAAGCGCTACAAACTCACTTATTTGCCCACTTTGGCCTTGGGTGCCAATTATGGCAAAATTGCCCAACGCAACCAATTCAATTTCTTGGGCAAGGGCGACTGGTTCACGGTTTCCAGCATTGGCTTGAACATGTCTGTTCCTTTGTTTACAGGCTTTGCCCGCGATGCGCGCGTGAAGAAGGCCGAAATCGATTTGAAACAAACCGACGACCAGATAGCCGATTTAAAAAGACAAATCGACAATTCCATTGAACAAGCTGCCATGAAGTACAGAACCGCAGTAGCTACTTTGACCATCCAGAAAAAAAACATGGAATTGGCCGAAAGGGTTTTCAACCAAACCAAGAAAAAATACGAAGTAGGAACGGGTTCCAATACCGAAATCTATGCAGCCGATGTTGACTTGAAAGCTGCCCAAACCAATTACCTGAATGCCCTCTACGACGCCATAGTAGCCCGCGTTGACTTCCTCTTTGCTACTGGAAAATTATAAACCAACTAAAACCAACACCATGCATACGATTCAAAAATATTCCTTGATTGCCCTGAGCGCCTTGGTCCTGGCGGCTTGTGGTGGCGCTGAAAAAACCGGTAACAGTTTGGCCGAGAAAAAAACAGCCCTCGAAAAACTACAAAACGACCAAACCGCCCTTAACACCCAAATTGAAGCCCTCCAAAAAGAAATTGCTGGCTTGGATACCACAGCAGCTGCTGCCAACGCCAAATTGGTGGGTATATCTGTGGTGGCACAACAAGATTTTGCCCACTACATAGACTTACAAGGCAATGTCACCAATGACAACATTTCCTATGTTTCTCCCCGCATGGGACCTGGCCAAGTAAAAGCCATCTATGTGAAAAAAGGTGACCAAGTTAAAAAAGGTCAACTCTTGTTGAAATTGGATGACGCCGTCATGCGCCAAAGCGTGATTGCTGCCCAGAAAAACTTAGAGACCTTGCGCAACCAACTCAGTTTTGCCAAAGACCTCTACAACCGCCAAAACAATTTGTGGAAAGATGGCATAGGCACGGAAGTACAACTGATTTCTGCCAAGAACAATGTCACCACCTTGGAGCGTCAATTGAGCGCCAGCGAAGAACAGGTTAAAGTAGCGGAAGAGCAATTGAGGGCTTCTAATATCTTGGCCGATGTTACCGGCGTTGTAGACAACCTGAATGTTCGCGTGGGTGAAATTTTTGCTGGCTTGGCGGGCATCCAACCCCAACTGAGCATTGTGGGCAACGATGCGTATAAAGTTGTAACAGAAGTACCAGAGAACTACAGTGGTCGCATCCACACGGGTTCTAAGGTATTGGTGACTTTCCCAGACATCAACAAGAGTTTATCGGCAACTGTCACCAACGTTAGCCGCGCCATCAATGCCAACAACCGCAGCTTTGAAGCAGAAGTGCGCATTGCTTACGACGCCGCCATTCGCCCCAACCAATTGGCCCAATTGCGTTTCCAAGACTATGCAGCCGCTAAAGCCATTGCCATCTCTGTGAACACGGTTCAAACCGATGAAAAAGGAAAATATGTTTTTGTAGCCGTTCAAGAAGGCACCAAATTGGTGGCCCGCAAAAAAGCCATCACCGTGGGTGAACTGAACGGACAACAAATTGAAGTAAGGTCCGGATTGATGGCGGGTGACAAATTGATCACCGAAGGATACCAAAACATTTATGAAGGCCAGCTCTTGGCTGCCCAGACCAAATAAAACCAAACGACATGTCTTTTCTGGAAGGCCTCGGCCAAAAATTCAAAGAATTCAAACCCACCAGTTGGGCGGTGGACAACCGCACAGCGGTCTACATCATCACCATCCTGATCTCTTTGTATGGGTTGACCAAGTTCAACACCATGCCCAAGGAGCAGTTTCCCGACATTGTGGTTCCCACCATTTCGGTGACCACGGTCTATTTTGGAAACGCTGCCAAAGACATCGAGAACCTGGTCACGCGCCCCATTGAGAAACAACTCAAAAGCATCTCGGGTGCCAAAGTGAGCAAGATCCAATCTACTTCTCAGCAAGATTTCTCGCTGATCATTGTAGAATTTGATACCGACATCAAAACAGAAATTGCCAAGCAAAAAGTAAAAGATGCGGTAGACAAGGCCCAGACCGATCTGCCCACTGACTTGACCTCACAACCCAATGTGCAGGAATTTGCTTTCAGCGAAATGCCCATCATGTTTGTGAACATCAGTGGCGATTACGATGGCGTCAAACTCAAAAGCATTGCCGAAAAAATGCAAGACCGCTTTGAGGAGATGAAAGAAGTGAGCCGGGCCGAGATTGTGGGTGCACCCGAAAGAGAGATCCAAATCAACATCGACCCCGCCAAAATGGCTGCTGCCCGCATCACTTTCCGCGACATTGAAACGGCTGTCAGCTATGAAAACCGCGACATCAGTGGTGGTTTGGTAGAAGTGGGCACCATGAAGCGCAACATCAAAGTGCGGGGTCAGTTCACCACGGCTTTGGACATGCAAAACATCATCGTGAAAAACGTTGGTGGAGCACCCATTTACTTAAAAGACGTGGCCCAGCTGATTGACACGGTAAAAGAAACCGAAAGCTATGCCCGCCTGGGGGGACAAAATGTGATCACCCTGAACATTGTAAAACGTTCTGGTGAAAACCTGATCAACACAGCCGATGGCATCAAAAAAATTGTGGCCGACATGCAGGAAAGCCAAGACCTGCCCAAGGACCTGAAAGTGGTCATCACCGGTGACCAGAGCAAGCAAACCAAAACCTCTTTCAATGAATTGGTGAATACCATCATCATTGGTTTTGTGTTGGTGCTGTTGATCTTGATGTTCTTCATGGGTGTTACCAATGCCTTTTTTGTTGCCTTGAGCGTACCCTTGTCGGTCTTTGTGGCCTTCTTGTTCCTGCCCCTGGCTGACGCCATTGTAGGTTCTACCGTTACCTTGAATTTCATTGTGCTCTTTGCCTTGCTCTTTGGCTTGGGCATCATTGTGGACGATGCCATTGTGGTGATCGAAAACACACACCGGATTTACAACAACGGCAAAACCAAAGTGATCCGATCGGCCAAAGAAGCGGCAGGTGAAGTCTTTATTCCCGTGTTGGCGGGTACGGCCACTACCCTGGCACCGTTTTTTCCGCTCTTGTTGTGGAAGGGCTTGATTGGTAAATTCATGATTTACCTGCCCACCATGTTGATCCTGACCTTGACAGCTTCTTTGATCGTGGCATTTATCATGAACCCCGTTTTTGCGGTGAGTTTCATGAAACCCGAAGGCCGTGAATTTGAAGAGCCCCGCAAATCGGTTTTCAAAAAATGGTGGTTCTGGGCTTTTGCCATAGCAGGTATTCTCTTTAACCTGGTAGGTTGGCATGGCTTTGGCAATTTCTTGGTCTTCATGGACTTGATGGTATTGCTGGAACGCTTTGTGTTGCGCGACATCATCCACTTTTTCCAAGAGCGCGTATTGCCAGGTTTGATGAACCGTTACGAAAAACTTTTGCGCTATTTGTTGGTGGGTCATCGGCCAGGATGGTTGATGGTAGGGCTTTTCCTGCTCTTCCCCATTTCACTGGTGCTGTTGATCATGCGCGACAACCCCAAACCTTTCTTCCCCAGTGGAGACCCCAATTTTGTGTATGTCTACCTCAAAATGCCCGTGGGTACGGCCACCCAAAAAACAGATTCTGTGGTGCGCATTTTAGAAAACAGGGTCTACAAGATCTTGGGCAACAACAAACCGGGCGCAGAGGGTTCTATTGTGGAAAGTGTGATCTCGAATGTGGCAGTCAGTGCCAACAATCCCCGCGACAACAACCGCAGTACCCAATCTAACTTGGGTCGGATACAAGTAAGTTTTGTAGAATTTGAAAAACGCCACGGCAAGAGCAGTGCGCCTTACATGGAAGAGATCCGCAATGCCATGAATGGTATTCCCGGTGCTTCCATTGAAGTGGGCCAAGAAGACGGTGGTCCTCCCACCGATCCTCCTGTGAACATTGAAGTGGTAGGCGACAATTTTGAAGAGATTGCCTTGGTGGCTTCTAACCTCTTGAACCACTTGGACACCAACCGCATCAAAGGCATTCAAAACCTGCAATTGGATGTGGACTTGAACAATCCCGAGATCATGGTCAACATAGACCGCCAAAGGGCTTTGTCCGAAGGTTTGAGTACGGCTCAGATTGGCATGGAATTGCGTACAGCGGTGTTTGGAAAAGAAGTGAGCAAATTAAAAGACGGTGAAGACGATTACAAAATCCAATTGCGCTACAGTGACCTGGCCCGCAACAACATCACCGACCTGATGAACATGCGCATTACTTTCCGCGACTTTACCTCTGGCGCCATCAAACAAATTCCCCTGAATTCTGTGGCCACCATTGATTATACCAATACCACGGGTGGGGTCAAGCGCAAGAATTTAAAGCGGACCATACAATTGCAGTCCAACGTAACCGATCCTTCTTTGACGCCAGTCATCAACGCACAATTGAAAACCCAGATTGACGATTTCAAACGCAAGAGTCCCATCCCTGCTGGGGTAACCATCAAGCAAACGGGTGAAAGCGAACAACAAGCCGAGACCTTGAGTTTCTTGGGAACGGCCATGCTATCGGCCTTGCTCTTGATCTTCTTGATCCTGGTCTTGCAATTCAATTCATTGAGCAAACCCTTTATTGTCTTGACCGAAATTTTCTTCAGCATCATTGGGGTGTTCTTGGGCTATGCCCTCACGGGCAAAAGCATGGCCACCATCATGGTGGGCGTGGGCATCGTGGGCTTGGCAGGGATTGTGATCAAGAACGGTATCCTCTTGATTGAGTTTACCGATGAATTGCGCGGTCGCGGTTTCAAAACCAGGGAAGCTGCCATCCAAGCGGGAAAGATTCGCATCATTCCAGTATTGTTGACCGCCTTGGCCACCATCTTGGGTCTGTTGCCCTTGGCCGTTGGCTTCAACATTGATTTTGTGTCCATGTTCACCGAACTGGATCCCAAGATTTTCTTGGGAGGTGATTCGGTGGTGTTCTGGGGCCCCCTCAGCTGGACCATCATCTATGGATTGGTCTTCTCCTTCTTCCTGACCTTGTTGATGGTACCGAGCATGTATTTGATCAGCGAAAGATTGCGCCGTCCCATGGAAAGGTTCTATGGCACCAAATACGTGGCTTTGCTGGGCTTTTTGGGACCCTTCTTCTTTATCCTGGTCGGCATCATGTTTGCCGTTAAAAAAATTCAGGGTAAAAAAGTATGGATGGGACAGCAAAAACAGGCTGGTAGCTTAATTTAGTTGGCAAATTTTACAACATGCAGAACCACGAAATAGACTACCGCATTTTTGGAGAAGAAATGCAATACGTAGAAGTTGAGCTGGACTACAATGAAACGGCTGTAGCCGAACCAGGTGCTTTCATGATGATGGACGATGGCATTGTAATGGAAACCTTGTTCGGCGATGGCAGCCAACAAAACAACAACAGCATTTTGGGCAAGCTCTTCAATGCAGGCAAGCGTTTGTTGGTGGGTGAAAACCTTTTCATGACGGCTTTTACCAATGTCAACAACGCCAAACGCCGCGTCAGCTTTGCCTCTCCCTATCCGGGCAAAATCATTCCCTTGGATTTGTCGCAACTGAACCATACCATGATCTGTCAAAAAGATGCGTTCTTGTGCGCAGCCAAAGGCGTGAGCATTGGGATTGAGTTCCAGCGCAAATTGGGAACGGGTTTGTTTGGGGGCGA
>RDYY01000097.1 GCA_004293505.1 Sphingobacteriia bacterium
GGCAGTGCATCCACATAAGTTGACTTGAGTTTGGTCAGTTCCCGGAACACCAAAATATCGTTTACAATAGGGTGCTTGGCAGCCATTTTCAACAAGACGTCTTCGCCCGTGGCGTATTGTCCTGTTTTTGTTTTTTTGGCCTTGGTATCCAATTGTAATTTTTCAAAAAGCACTTCGCCCAACTGTTTGGGCGAGGCCAAGTTGAACCTTACGCCAGCTTGTTCATAAACACTCTCCTCTGCTCGTTTGGCGTCCTCGCTCAATACTTTGCTGTAAGCTTGCAAAAACTCTTCATCCACTTTTACCCCTTCGTACTCCATGTCGGTCAAGACCCGCACCAAGGGGTTGTCACATTTTTCAAAAACCGAAAAGACTTGTTTCTGCTCCATCAGGGGCAGAAAAGTTTTTTTCAATTGCAGGGTAATGTCTGCGTCCTCCCCTGCATATTCTTTGATTTGTTCCAAGTCAACGTCTCGCATGCTGCCCTGGTTTTTTCCTTTTTTCCCAATCAAGGTTTCAATGGCAACCGGTTCATACCCCAAATATTGCGTGCTCAACAAATCCATGCTGCGCCTGCCTTCTGGCTCAATCACATAGTGGGCCAACATGGTATCAAAGAGTTTTCCTTTGGGCTCGATGCCATACCATTTCAAAACCAGCAAATCGTACTTCAGGTTTTGTCCAATCCAAGTCAGGTCTTGTTTTGCCCACAAGGGTTCAAGGGAAACCAACAAAGACCGGGTTGCAGCTTGGTCTGTTGGCGCTGGAATATAATAAGCATGACCAGGGCGAAAGGCAAAACTCAGGCCCACCAATTCTACATTGTTGGCGTCCGTACCCGTGGTTTCTGTATCAAAACAAATTTCAGTTTGGGTCAGTAAAGTTCCCAGCATTTTTTCTATGGCCGAGGGTCCTTGCACCAACACATATTCATGTGCAGTATTGTGGATGTTGCGGTCTGCTGTTGTGGCGTTGGCATCCTCTTCGGTTTTTGCTGCTTCATTTGATTCTACCAAAGATTCCTCGGTGGTGTCAGGTTTTCCTTTGCCTTTGACCGGTTTTTGTACAACCGGTTGACCAAACAAATCGGTTTGTACTCCTTCAGGTGCGCTCGCAAAAGCATTGAAGCTTTCTCCCAATATGCGTTTGCCCAGGGTCTTGAATTCCAAATCAGAAAATATCTCGCTCAAAGCGGCCACATTCCATTCCTTTAAACGAAAATCCTCTTCGTGAAACGATACGGGGACATGGGTGATGATGGTGGCCAATTTTTTGCTCATGATGGCCAAGTCCTTTCCTGCCCGCACTTTTTCACCTAAAGCACCCTTGATCAAGTCAGCATTTTCCAACACCCCCTCTAAGCTGTGGTACTCTTTCAATAGTTTGGCGGCAGTTTTCTCCCCCACACCAGGTATGCCAGGGATATTGTCTACGGCGTCGCCCATCAATCCCAACATGTCTACCACTTGTTCAATGCGGGCAATGTCCCATTTGGCGCAAACTTTTTCGGCCGTTAAAATCTCTTCTGCATTGCCCATGAAGGGTGGCTTGTAAATAAAGACACCGGGCTTGGTCAACAATTGGCCATAATCTTTGTCGGGCGTTACCATGAATACTTCATAGCCCGCGTCTGCGGCTTCCCAGGCCAAAGTACCAATCACGTCATCGGCTTCGTACCCATCTTTTTCCACTACGGGAATATTGAAACCCCTGATGATGTTTTGGATATCTGGGATGGCGGCCAACAAGTCTTCTGGTGCTTCTTGGCGATTGGCCTTGTAATCGGTAAAATCAGTGTGTCGCTCAGTGGGGGCATGGGTATCAAAGCAAACAGCCAAGTGGGTGGGCTTTTCCTTGTTGATCAGGTCAAAAAGAGTAGCGGTAAACCCAAATTGGGCATTGGTGTTGATGCCTTTTGAGGTAATGCGGGGGTTGCGAATCAATGCATAATAAGCCCGGTAAATCAGGGCGAACGCATCCAGCAGGAAAAGCTTTTTTGCCATCCCACTAAGGTAGTCTTTCTATGATTTTTTCTTCAGGTTCAGGTAGTCCAAGAAATAAATAACCCGCACCGAAAGACTGTTCAATTGGTCGGTTCGGAGGGTTTCGCCAAAATTTTTGAAATAATTGTTGCGGGTGTCGCGGGTAAAATTGCTGATGGCGTCCTTCCAAACAATGTTTACAAAACTACCCAGCGCAAATTGCCAGGTAAAGACCATGTCAATGTTGAAATAGTTCACGTTAAAATCCACATTCCGGTTGATGCCGCCAGGAATGGGCTTTAAGCCGCCATCCTTTTGCAAGGAATAAAAATCATTGTTTTCAACTTCGCTCCAGTAATGCCTGGCCCGGAAAGTCAAGCCCATCATGTTGGTGAAATTGTATTTGATGTTGAGGATGTTCTCCACCGTTTGCCTGTCCCTTACAGCAAAGATGATGCTGTCTGCCGCAAACAGGGTAGCAAAACCCAAGTTATTGAAGCGGTAATTTACATTGGTATTGGTGCTGATGGTGAGTTTTTTGTTGAAGCGAAACTGGTGGTTCATGCCAATGTCATATCCCTTGCCATCATATTCTTTGACCAGGCGGGTAAAGAGCTCTAAGCCCATGGAATATTTTTTGGCGCGGTTGGTTTCCATCCATCCACCACCCCCCCAACTGGCAGGGCGACGAAATACTTTGTCGGCTACCCGGGGCTCGTAAAAATCATTTTGTGCTGGGTTGTAATTGAGGTTGGTTCCAAACCACCAAAGGTTTTTCAATTGTCCATTTAAATTGGTATTGAACCAAAGGTTTTGGTAAGCCCAAGGTTTAAACCGGTGAGACGTTCCCATGTTCACATTCCAATTCAAGCGATTGTACCAACCCTTGGGTTGCAGCCAGCGGTAGGTTACCCAAAGGTTGTTGTCCAAAAAATTGTTGTTGGTAAAATACCCCATGTCATTGTGGTTGTATTTCTCATCTGAAAAATTTTGGGAAACTTGAAATTGGAATCGACCACTGGTTTTGCCAAAACCCCAATTGTAGGCGGTGCCCACTTGGTTTTTTCCTTCCGGCAAAATCCCCAACAGTTGGCTAACAGCCACTTTGCCATTTAGATTCCATTTGTTGCCCTTGCTGTACATGTCCCACAAACCTGCCGTTACATTGGCATCATAGTCAGCGCCCGCCCGCATCACATTGGTGTTGATGAGGGAAACACTGGAATTGTTTTTCAGGGTTTGGTCCACCACCAAAATATTGTAATTGGTGAGGGGATTGGTTTCAATGTTCCGTTCTGTCTTGCCGTCTGTTACCGTGGCATGTTGTTCTTTGGTGATGGCGTTGAAGACCCCAATGCCCAAACCCTCCCGGTTTCATTTCACTTTGCACGTCCCAATAATGCAAGGGAACGCCACCAATGCGCCGGCTGTAAAAGAGCCCCCCTTTGCTGAACAACTCCGTTCCTTCTGTAAAAAAGGATCGGTATTCGTTGAACTGCACTTCAAAAGGGGTCAGGTTCAATACTTGGTTATCACTTTGCACTTGACCAAAATCAGGAATCAAGGTCATGTCCAGTGTGAAAGCTTGGTTGATGCCATATTTTACATCCATCCCCCCATTTACGGCAGTGGCTGTGTTTTTTTGTCCAGGTGTATTGAAAGGATAATGGTTGGCGTAAGCCGAGAAATAAGGCGAGAAAGAAAGGCGGATGGGCAGCTTGATGTCTTTGATCCCCGTCCAGTTCCCAAACTGGGCCAGAAAACTTCCACCCACAGCGGGATCTACGGGGTTCCACATCAATTGTTTACCACTTCTGCTGCGTCGCCGCGTGATATTAATCCCCCAGTCTTGTACGGGCACATTGGCAAAGCGAATGGCTGCATAAGGAATCCGCATTTCAAAGGTCCAACCATCGGCTACAATGACCGAAGCGGTTTCGTAAACAGAATTCCAGTTCCCGTCTTCTCCGTCGCTGGAATATTTGGCGTCAAACTGTTCACCCAATGAGGTAACATAGTAGCCAAATCCATTGATTTTGTCGTGGTAGGTATCAAAAATAACCCCAATGAAATCATTGGACCCTATCACATCTCGGCCCACCAATTCTTTGGTGATGCTGTCTTTGTTTTCTTCGTGTACATAACCGGAAACAAAAATATTGTCGTTGTTGTAGACAATTTTGATCTCTGTCCTGTTCTTGAATTCTTCTTTCTCCCCAAATGTGGGTCGCCACTCTACAAAATCCTTGGCCACGGGAGCTGCTTGCCAAGCACTGTCGTTTAGCAAACCATCAATTTTAATTTTCCCTGTTGTTCGCACAGCTGGCAAGGAACGAGCGTCCTTGTTCATTTGCGCTATTGTGGTAAAACTTGAGCTCAACAGGAGCAAGAGCAGCAGGGTTCTGGTCATGTGCAGGTTTTTGGCGGTTCGGTTGCTACCCCTTTAATCGTTTGAAACCAACAAATGTTACACCGCTTGTTGATTTTAGGGATTTATTAAGGACCAGCGGTAAGAAGAGGGTGCCATTGAGCATAAGTTGGAACCCCAAATGTTAAAACTCCCCCAAAACAAAAAACCCGGTCACTGTATGTGCCGGGTCTTTTGTGAAGGTTGCTGCTGGTTATTTGATACCGTATTTGTATTTGTACCGCTCGTAGAGTTGCTTGTGCTTGTCATCCAACACCAGTTTGCGGCCTTGGATGAAAGCGTGTTGTACCACACTGGATTTCATGTCTAAGATGTCGCCATCGCTCACAATGATGTTGGCGTCTTTTCCTTTTTCAATGGAACCCGTGGTGTTGTCAATGCCCAAAACTTTTGCGGTATTCAACGTGATGGCACCTAAAGCTTCTTCCTTGCTCAAACCATAAGCGGCAGCCGTTCCTGCGTTGAAGGCCAAGTTGCGTCCACGGTTTTGGGGATCATCGTCATTGATGCAAAACAACACACCCGCTTTTTGCAAGATGGCGGCCCTTTTGTAAGGCATGTCAATATCATCGTCGTCCAAAGTGGGCAGGTCGTGCATTTGGCTCATGATGACAGCCACATTGTGTTGTTTGAGCAAATCAGCAATTTGCCAAGCATCCGAAGCGCCAATCAAGACCACTTCAAATCCAAACTCTTTGGCAAAATCTATGGCAATGAGCATTTGTTTTACTTGGCTGCAGTGCACATAGAGTTTTTGTTTTTTCTCGAACAAGGGCCTTGCGGCTTCCAGTTTTAAATTGGGCTCTTTGCTTTCTTGGGCAAAATAAGCTTTGGCTTCACGGAAAAACTGTTTAACCGCATCAATCTTGTCTAAAGCTTCTTTGGTTGGATCTCCTTGCACGCTAAAGAACTGTGCAAACAAGGCCCCAAATCGGCCGCCGGGACGGGATAGCAAGGAAGGCATATAGAGCTGCATGCCCATGTCGGCTTTGTAAGCAGCATCTTCCCAGTTCCAAGCATCCAATTGTACCACAGAAGAAGTACCACCCACCAAGGATCCTACCGGGGCTACGTGGGCCAAGAGGATACCATTGGAACGAAGGGTATTGGTGATTTTAGAATCGGCATTGTAGGCTACTATGGAACGTACACTGGGATTCACGTCTCCAATTTCGGTTAAGTCTGTAGTAGAACGGATACCGGAGATTTCTTGCAAGCCCAAAGAAGAAGCCGGCAAAATCAATCCTGGGTAAACGTGTTTGCCTTTTACATCAAACACGGCAACATCGTCAGCAGGAATGGCCAGGCCAACCCCTACTTCCTCAATTTTTCCGTCTTTGATTTTAATGGTTGCATTTTCCAATACAGTCCCATTGCCCACGTGCACCGTTCCATTTTTCAGAAAGAGCAAGCCCTTTTGTGCTTTGGCCGGATAGATGGTTTCTTGCGCAGTTGCCATTCCGCCCAGGAGCAGCAAGCTGTTGACTAATGTGATTATTTTTTTCATGGTTCTTGCTTTATTGGTGATCGTCTGCGTCTTCAATGTCAATTTCCAACATGCCCAATTTGTGGCCATGGTCCAGACAAGTATGGATGTACTTGTAAGAAGGGGTAAATGGCGCAACAGGCCCACCGCTGCGTTTTTCACCCACCATTTTGCTGATCAAGCGCGTCCTTTCGGCTTTTACTTGTTTGCGCATGGACAGGTCTTTTTCGCGGTCCCAGTAAACCGTACCGTCTACGACTGTATACAAAGACATGGCATAGATGCTCAAAGGATTGTCGCTCCACAACACCAGATCAGCGTCCTTGCCTTCTTTGATGCTGCCCACTTGGTTGTCCACGTGCAACATTTTAGCCGGATTGATGGTCACCATGTTGAGGGCCTCTTCTTCGGTCAAGCCACCATATTTCACACTTTTGGCTGCTTCTTGGTTCAAGCGACGGGCCATTTCAGCGTCATCCGAATTGATGGCCACATTTAAGCCCACTTTGTGCATGATGGCGGCGTTGTAAGGAATAGCATCTTGCACTTCGTTTTTGTAAGCCCACCAATCAGAGAAGGTAGAAGCGGCTACACCATGTGCTTTCATTTTGTCGGCTACTTTATAGCCTTCCAAAATGTGGGTGAAAGTATTGATGCGGAAACCAAAGCGTTCTGCCACGCGCATGGTACCGACGATTTCACTGGCCACATAACTGTGACAAGTAATGAAGCGTTTTTTGTTCATGATTTCCACCAAAGCATCCAATTCCAAATCGCGGCGGAAGGCAGAAGGCGCTGCTCCTTTCTTCTTGCTGTTGGCTTCAAATGCTGCCCATTGGCCTTCATAAATCTTGGCGCGGTTAAAGGCATCAATCAAAACTTGTTCCACACCCATGCGGGTATCGGGATAGCGGGTGTTGCCTTGGCTGTTGGAAGAACGTTTTACGTTTTCACCCAAAGCAAATTTGATGAAGGGATCAGCTCCTTTGAATTTCAATTCTTCATCATTGGCACCCCAACGCAATTTGATCAACTGGGTTTGGCCACCAATGGTATTGGCCGAGCCATGCAAGATGTGAGAGGTTGTCACACCACCACTCAATTGGCGATAAATGTTGATGTCATCTGGATCCAAGTTGTCTTGGATGCGCACTTCTGATGTAACAGATTGACCCCCTTCGTTGGTAGAAGCGGAAGCAATGTGGGAGTGTTCATCAATCAGGCCAGCTGTCAAATGCTTGCCTGTGCCATCAATCACGCGCGCACCGGCATCGCTCAAGCCCTTTCCAATTTTGGCAATTTTTCCACCTTTCACCAAAACATCTGTGTTCTCTAATTTACCTGCTTTGTCGCTGGTCCAAACGGTAGCATTTTTAAAGAGCAGGGTTTCTTGTTTGGGCACGGAGCTGTCGGCTGCGCCAAAGGCAGTAAAAGGATACAGTGTACCGCCCAATTTTGGGGCGGGTTTTGCTTTGGCACTGTCAGATTTTACTGCAGCCATGGCAATGGGGCTGGCTGTCCAAGTCAAGAGGTTGCCTGCAGAGTCTACGCCTGTTCCATTCCATGAACTACCGTTGTTGAATCCGGTTAAACGGGTAGCACTGGCAGGTAAATTAACAGCACCCATCATGGCCGCTGCAGCACCAGCATTGGCGCCACCTGCTCCACCCATCATGGCCGCCATGGCAGGGTTGGCCCTGCGCACCCTTAAGCCAGGGGCAAAGCCAATTTTCACGGTGCGTCCATCGTGGCTAAAACGTGCTTGTAAAGTGTCTTTGCCAATGAGGGTAGCACTGCTGGCCGATTTCACATCCAAAGTAAATGCTTGGGCACCACTGGGTGTGTTGACCACTAAATTATAGGTACCCGCAACTGGAGACCAGGCGTCTTCTTTGATGCTGTATTTTTCACCCTGTACCCAGTTTTGCATGATGACGGCACGGTCGGAGAAAATGGGTGCATTGGTCACCACAAAATTGGCCAGTTTTCCTACTTCTAATGAACCCACTTTGTCGTAAACGCCCAACCAGTTGGCGGGGTTTTTGGTAAGGGCTTCCATGGCTGCTTTTTCACTCAAGCCATATTCAATGGCTTTGCGCAAGTTGGCCAAAAAAGTTTTGGGGTCCCGCAAATCTGCAGCAGTCAAACAAAATGGGATGCCTGCTTTTTCAATGGCACCCGGATTGGTGGGTCCCAGTTCCCAGTTTTTCATGTCGGCCAATGAAACCAAACGCGCGTCATTGGGGTCTTCAACGTCTTGTGCTTGGGGAAAGTTTACGGTTACAATCATGGGCGCTTTGGTTGCTGCCACGTCTTTGATGCGCTGGAATTCGCGACCCGTTGCTTTGATGATGTATTGAACACCAAATTCGTCTCCAATTCTATCTGCCCGCATCACGTTCCACAAATCCGTACCCCTGTCTTGCGCATCAAAAATTTGTGGCAAAGACTGCAGCTCATTGAAAGCTTTCAGGGAGAGGTTTACACCTTCTTTGGTAGCGGCTGCGGGATTCCCTTTGAACCAAGCGGCATCCAAATAGGTTTGGCGCAGCAAAGCAATGCTGCCCATCATGGAGGAAGGATAAGAGAGCGATGAAGTGCCCTTGTTGAAAGAGAGATTGGCAGTGGCTTTTTCTTTGACCACTACAAAATTGTCTTTTAAGTTGGCCAAGGTTACTACAGCACCTGTACCACGAACAATGCCATCTTTTTGGTGGGTGGCCACGGTACCAAAACCTGCTTCGCGCAAAGGCTTGGCACGGCTATCGTCTACGGCAAACAAACGGATGGCGTCTACCTCGGCTTTGATGGCGGGGTTCCATCCATTCAATCCCTTTGTACCGCCCGTAGTTTGTTGAGCGTTAAAAAAGGCCTGGATGTTTTGCGGAGTGGCGGCAGGCGCACCCGCTCTTTGTGGCTGGGGAATACCATAGTCGGTATAAATGTCTATAAAGGATGGATAGAGGAATTTGTCTTTACAGTCTACCACTACCGCATCTTTTGGAATGGCAACACCAGAACCAGCTGCAATGATTTTGCCATCTCGGATCACGAGGGTAGCATTGGTCACAGTGGTATTGGCGTCTTTGACGAGGGTGGCATTGGTAAAGGCAAAGCAGCCTTCCCTTTTGTCGGTCACCCCATTAACGGGAAAGGTTTCCTGGGCTTGCAACAGTGTTGCAAAGAGCAGCCCGGAAGCCAGCAACTTGATTTTTCTCATGTGTGTTGGTTTTGGAAAATGCTTTTAAAGCTAAGCATTCCCTTTTAGTCAGCACCCGAAAATTCGGTCAAATGGATGAATCAAACCCCTGAATCGGTTATTTGATTTTGGCTTCTACTTTTGTTTTGCGCACTGCACCAAATGCATCCAGTGCTATGCCAACAGGTTCATTCCCATTTGACTTGGCGCGGAGATAAATACTGGCACCGCCTTTTGCGGTATTGTCGCTGGCTTTGGGCAAGTCCATCCCCTCTGATTTTCTCAAATTTTTCAACGGTACTTGTATGCGCAGATCGGTTGGGCCACTCAAGCCATATACCCCCTCAACAAACAAATGCATGATATTGGTTTGGATTTGCATGCGGGGTACTTCAATTTGTCCTTTGTTGAAACGCAATTCATTGTTCAAATCGGCCAATTGTACTTTGGCAAAATTTCTGTTTTTGAAAACCTTTTCTTGGATTTTCATCAAGGGTGCATAATTGTCCAACTC
>RDYY01000354.1 GCA_004293505.1 Sphingobacteriia bacterium
ATATACTTTTTTCTTGCCACCGCGCAAAATGACACCCTCTTTGTCCATGAAAACACCTACGTTCACTTTTACCTTGTCACCGGCATCAAATCCATCTTCCCTGACCAAACTAATGCGAGCCGATTTATCTGCCAAATATTGTTGAATCAAAGCGATTTCTTCGTCCCTGACCACTGCTGGCTTACCCAAATAATACACAAAATTCAAGACCCCATCTGTCATCAGCACCTTGGACCTTTCCGTGGCGTCGATACGAACAAAAACATAGGACTTGAACAACGGTTCTTCTATGATTTTTTTGCGATCAGACCATTGCTTTTCTACTTTTTGCAATGGGCACCAACTGTTGATGTTTTTGCGCAACAAAACCGTATCCACTTTTTTCTCCCACCTGGGCTTGGTATAAATGGCAAACCATTGTTTAGCTGCGGTTACTTTGACCGCTGAAGCTGATTTATCCAGCATATAAATTACTGTAATGCAGTTCTGTTTTGGGCGTTTTTGTAAAGTTCAGCTGCAATTTGAGCCCCTTGTTGAATATAGATATCTGTCTTTAAGGATTTCAGCCATTCTTGGTAGCGAATCCCCTTGTTCTTGTCTGGGTTATCGTAAAATTTATCCTTGTCTGCTGCCAAATGATTTACCGTCATTTCATTTTTCAACTTGAGCAAACTGTTGTTTTGTGTAACAGTTTGTTGGATTTTCTTTTGCATCCCTTGGAATTGTTTGATCTCCAAAGGAATGGGTTGTTCACTGGCTGCATTCAGCCACTTCAAATTGGTTTGCAACAAACTGAGGTTGGGATCAGTTGAAATTTTAAGTTGTTCTTTTTTGCTGATGGCAGCCAAATCGGTGGACATGGACCAATTGGTGTAAGCGGTGGGATTGACAGCATCCCAGGGCAAGGGGTGGGCATTGTCTTTTTCTCTGATTTTCAAAAATTCATACCCATCGGGCAAGATCACGTCAGGCACAACTCCTTTTAATTGGGTAGAGCCTCCATTGACCCGGTAAAATTTTTGAAAAGTCAAGCTTACTGCACCATATTCAGTGCGCCCACTGAAATAATCAATGGGACGACCAAAAGGTATGGGGCGTTGAACCGTTCCCTTGCCATAAGTAGAAGAGCTACCAATGACAATGCCCCTTTTGTAATCTTGGATGGCCGCTGCAAAAATCTCTGAAGCGGAGGCACTCAGTTCATTGACCATGACGGTCAAAGGACCATCCCACAAAACGGAAGGATCATTGTCGGTCCATGTTTTTTGGTCAACGGTTCCATCCCTTTCCCGCACTTGTACAACAGGCCCTGTCTTGATGAAAAGTCCAACCATTTTAACGACTTCAGCCAAAGAGCCTCCTCCATTGTTGCGGAGGTCCATGACAATCCCTTTTACATTTTCTTTTTTGAGCTTGATGATTTCATTGGCCACATCGCGGGAACAACGGAAACCATTTTCATCCTCAAAGTTGGCATAAAAATC
>RDYY01000355.1 GCA_004293505.1 Sphingobacteriia bacterium
ATAGGTAGTGACCCCTGTGGCCAAAACATAATCTTCGGGTTTGTCTTGTTGTAACATCATCCACATGCCTTCCACATAATCTTTGGCATGTCCCCAATCTCGCTGTGCATTGAGGTTGCCGAGGTACAAACATTTGTCCAGTCCCAAGGCAATCCGACACACGCCGCGGGTGATTTTGCGGGTGACAAAGGTTTCTCCCCGCAAGGGACTTTCGTGGTTGAATAAAATACCATTGCAGGCATAGATGCCATAAGCTTCGCGGTAGTTAACCGTTATCCAATAAGCATACAGTTTGGCCACCGCATAAGGGCTGCGGGGATAAAAAGGTGTGGTCTCTGATTGGGGAACAGCTTGTACCAAGCCGTACAATTCAGAGGTAGATGCTTGGTAAAACTTGGTTTTTTTGCCCAGGCCCAACAAGCGAATGGCTTCTAAAATGCGCAAAGCCCCTATCCCATCTGCATTGGCCGTGTATTCGGGGGTCTCGAAGCTCACGTGCACGTGGCTCATGGCCGCCAGGTTATAGATTTCGTCGGGCTGTACTTCTTGGATGATGCGGATCAGGTTGGTGCTATCGGTCAGGTCGCCATAGTGCAAAGTCATGTGGCGCGTAGGCACATGGGGGTCTTCGTACAAATGGTCAATGCGCTGGGTATTGAACAGAGAAGAACGGCGTTTGATGCCATGCACTTGGTAGCCTTTTTTCAAAAGCAATTCTGCCAAATAGGCCCCGTCTTGTCCGGTAATGCCGGTGATCAATGCTGTTTTCATGGTTTGGACGCAAATAGGGTCATGAATTGGGTGAGTTTGCGCAAGGGTTTGGCATAGAGGGTATACCAATGGGGCGTTAAGCCATTGGCCTTCCAAGCCCTGCGGTCTGCTTTGTTGGCCAGGATGCGGTTTTTAAAGGAGCGATTGCTGACCCCTCCCATGCGCATATTGACCAAAAATTCCTGCAAATATGCAACCTTAATGCCATATCGGTGCAAAAAGCGGAGCATGAGTTCGTAGTCGGCGGCCGAGTCAAATCCCTCGGCAAAAGCCCCGAATTTTTCATACACCTCTCGGCGCACAAAAAAACAAGGATGTGGGGGCATCCAACCATGTAGAAAGGCTTTGGGGTGCATAGGCCCCGCTTTCCAAATGCGCTTGGTTTTGAGGGGATCTATTGCATCAACATAGCGCAGGTCACCATACAACGCGTCGGCACCTGAGTGATCGAACAGTGCTTGTACTTTTTCCAACACCTGGGGGTGGGTATACACATCATCGGCATTCAGGATGCCAATGATGTCTCCCTTGGCACGGGCAATGCCCTTGTTCATGGCATCGTACATGCCCTTGTCTTTTTCTACCCAAAGGGTTCCCTTGAAACCTGCAGCCATGATGGCTTCTACGGTGTTGTCGGTAGATTGTCCATCCAAAATCAAATGCTCAACTTGGGGATGGGTTTGGCTTTGCACCGAGTGGATGCAATCG
>RDYY01000098.1 GCA_004293505.1 Sphingobacteriia bacterium
TCATTGGTGATGGGGATGTACTTGCTGGCCGCTTCAGAAGTACCGCTGCTGAGGGCATAGTATTTGATTTTGCCCGGCCAACAAATGTCGGGGTGGCCTTCTAAGGTCTTGTGCCACCATTCGGTATAGATCTTGTTGTAATTGAACACCGGTACACATTCCTGGAATTTTTTACCGGGATGTTTGCTCACCAGGATTTCATCAAAGCGGTATTGCTGGCCAAAAGCCGTGAACTTAGCTTTCTTCAATAATTTTTTGAGTACCCTGATTTGCTGGTTGCGAACATTTTTCTGTGGCAAGCCCAAGGCTTTGAGAATGGAATTGGGCAATTGCAAATCAATCAGGGCCATCGTTAGGAGCAACAGTTTAGCTGACGAAGCTAAAACAAAAGGGGCAAAAAAGGTACAGGCCGAAGGGTTTGAGGGCTATTTTTGCGCATGTTCAAACAAGTATTGTTGGCCGCCACTGCAGCAGGTGCAAATGAATTGCGCCGCTATTTCAATGGCGATTTTGCCATCCACCACAAAGAAGGCGTCAATAACCTGGTCACCGAAGCCGACCACGCAGCCGAGAAAGCCATCATGGACACCATTCGTGCCAGTTTTCCCGACCACTATATTTTAACAGAAGAGTCTGGCGATTTGGCCCAGGATTCGGCGTTCAAGTGGATCATCGACCCCATTGACGGCACGGTCAATTTTGCCCATGGCATTCCACTGTGTTGCGTGAGCATAGGCCTGGAAAAAAACGGCGAGATGATTTTGGGGGCCGTGTACAATCCATTTGTGAATGAATTGTTTGTGGCCGAGAAAGGGGCAGGGGCCACTTGCAACGACAAGCCCATTCGCGTGAGCACACAAAACAAATTGTTGCACAGTTGTTTGGTGACGGGTTTCCCTTACACTTATTTGGACCAACCCAATGGGCCTTTGACTGTTTTTGAGAAATTGATTCGAAAAGGGGTACCTGTTCGCCGTTTGGGCAGTGCTGCCATTGACCTTTGTTGGGTAGCAGCGGGCCGATTTGACGGGTTTTATGAACACCAATTACAAGCATGGGACAGTGCGGCAGGTTTTTTGATGGTCACAGAAGCCGGTGGCCGGGTCACCGACTACAAGGGCAATGATTACTCGCCTTATCAACCCCACCTCTTGGCCACCAATGGTGCCATTCACAACGAATTGTTGGCCGTTATCCAAGGTGGTTCATTTTAAAACAAAGACATGGAAAACAGAACAGAAATAGCCAGTTTGGGTGAGTTCCGGCTGATAGAACACTTGACCAAAAACATTGAATTCCAAAATGCTTCTTCTATTTTGGGGGTGGGCGATGACGCTGCGGTGATTGACCATTTTGGCAAACAAACCGTTGTCACCACTGACCTTTTATTGGAAGGCATTCATTTTGACCTCATGTATACTCCCCTCAAACACCTCGGTTACAAATCCGTTGTGGTGAACCTGAGTGACGTGTATGCCATGAATGCCCAGCCCACACAAATCACCCTCAGCATAGGCATCAGCAACCGCTTTAGTGTAGAGGCCTTGAATGAGTTTTACGAAGGTGTTTATGTTGCTTGTGAAAAATATGGTGTTGATTTAATTGGTGGTGACACGAGCTCTTCCTTGAAAGGTTTTGTGATTTCGGTGACGGCTTTGGGCGAAGTGGTACCGGACCAGCTGGTCAAACGCAGCACGGCCCAAAAAGGAGATTTGATTTGTGTGAGTGGCGATTTGGGGGCTGCCTTTCTGGGCCTGACCCTCATGGAAAGAGAAAAAAAGATTTACCAAGAAAACCCCAATATCCAACCCGACTTGGAAAACGAGTCCTATATCGTGGGTCGATTGCTGAAGCCCGAAGCCCGCAAAGACATCATCCAATTTTTTGCCGACAACAACATCCTGCCCACTTCCATGATGGACGTGAGCGATGGCATCAGCAGCGAAGTCTTGCACCTCTGCCAACAGTCTAATTTGGGCTGCAAATTATATGAAGAGAAATTGCCCATTGCCGACCTGACCCGACAAGCGGCATTTAAATTTGGGCTGGATCCCACGGTCTGTGCCTTGAATGGCGGAGAAGACTATGAATTGGTCTTTACCCTGAAACAAGAAGACCACGACAAGATTGTCTTGAACGAAGAGATCAGTGTGATTGGTTACATGACAGATGTGGAAGAAGGACAAAAAATTATGACCAAGGGCGGCAACCTTCACCCCTTGACAGCCCAGGGCTGGAATGCGTTTAACCAATAAGACATTGATGCGCAGCGCAGACAGCCCAACCAAGCCAATAAAGAACGCCTGCATGGTCCTTTGTGCTTGTTTGGTTTTCCCATTTCTTGTACGGGCGCAAAAGCCCGTACCGGTTTTGACGCCAGAAAAAATGTTGGCCGATGCCCAGTTGTTGAAAAAAATTCTTGAAGCCAACCACCCCAGTTTGTATTGGTACAACACCCCTGCTCAGCTGGACAGTGGATTCAATGCTTTGCTGCTTGACCTTCAGTCTCCCCTTTCTGAAATCAAATACCGCAACCGGCTTTCTTTGTGGGTCAACCAAATTGCCTGCGGACATACCACTGTTCGCTTTTCTAAAAAGACGGCAAAAACCATCAACCAAAACAGGCTAGCCGGCTTTCCCTTGTCGCTGAAAGTTTGGGAAGACAGTTTGGTGGTGTTGAACAATTATTTGGGGCGACTAGGACCAGTACAAAGAGGAGACATTGTTTTGTCCATCAACGGTGTTGCCACCAATCGTTTGGTGGACACCCTCAAACAATTTGTGGCCCGCGATGGACAAGCCTATAACCATGCTTACCAAGTGTTGAGCAATAATTTTTCGGATTGGTACAAAGGCGTCATGGGCATGGACAGCCATTATACCATCTTGTACAAAGACAGCACAGGGCTGGTCAAAACAGCGGTTTTAGAGAACCGCGCAGGCACCCCTGAAGCTTGGAAAAAACAATTGGACAGCATAAGGCGCAGCCGGCAATCCCCAACCGATAGTGTGAGATCACCCCTTGTGGTCAGCGATCGGCCCAGCGGCACAAGGCTTTCTACAAGACAGGCCCGTTTGCTCAGCCTCAGACAGTTGCAAATAGATACCACGCGCCGTGCGGCTTACCTGCGCCTCACGGGATTTGGAAAGGGAAATTTGAAAAGATTTTTTCGCCAAAGTTTCTCGGCCTTGCAAGAACACCAGATCCAACATTTGATCATTGACCTCCGGGAAAATGGCGGTGGGCGTGTTAACCTGAGCACAAGGCTGAGCCGTTATTTGGTACAGGCCCCTTTTAAAATAGGCGACTCAGTAGTAGCCATCAGTAGAAAATTTAAATATGGTCGCTACATCCATCCTGCTTGGGTGTATTGGTGGGCCATGAACCTGGCTGGCAGCAAAGACAGCAATGGTCTCATTCATTACAAAAGATATGAGCAACACCGCTATGCGCCATTTACCAAAAACCATTTTTCTGGGCAGCTCTACCTGCTCCAAGGGGGGCAAACTTTTTCTGCCGCTACCATGTTCATCGCTACTTTAAAAGGCCAGCACAATGTGACCGTTTTGGGAGAAGAAACAGGGGGAGGCTATTATGGTAATTCTGCCATGCACATTCCTACCATTCGATTGCCTCAGACAGGCTTAAGGGTTAGTTTGCCACTTTATCGTTTGGTGATGGACGCCCATCGTCCCAAGGGCAGGGGCATTCTGCCCGATGTTGATTTGCCGCCTGTTTCTTGGGCCATCCGAGAGGGAAAAGACCGAAAGCTTTTGTATGCCCAGCAACTGATAGCTGAAAAAAAAAGAGGGGCTGAAGCCCCTCTCGTAAACAAAGAAGAATAGATCAATGTTTTTCGTGGCCTTCTCCACCCACTTTACACTTCTCTTTTATTTCGTGAAAAGTATCGTGTGCTTTGGTGATCATGGCCGCCAATTCTTTGTCGGTTTTTTTGCTTTTAACTGCTCCTTCCAAAGCGGTGCAATCGGCCACCAATTGCTTCAAAATAGGCTTGGCTACTTCTGCTTTGTATCCAGCAGGAACAGCTGATGCTTGCCATTCTTTGGCTTTTGCTACCAAGGCATTCGCATTTTCTTTCACGGGCTTCAAATTGCCTTCTTCAGCAGGGTGAAAAGACTTGCTCATCACACTGTGAAACGCTTCCATTTGTTTCCAATCTGCTTGTTGCGCAAAAGTGGCATTTCCAACCAGGAAAGCTGCCACAACCAAGAGTACTTTTTTCATGTTTCGCTTGTTTTTGCAAAACTAATTTAAAATGCTTCAGCAAAAAAGTTCCACAAAGTTTAATTGGTCGTCCAAAGCCAAAAAAGCTTGTTCGGGCGGAGGTACCAATTGGGCTGGATAGGTGCTGCACATGCCAATGGCTTCCGTTAAAGAAAGGCCCACTTTTTGGTGAAGGTTTTTCAGGGCCTTTAACATGGTCAGGGCAGACCCCGACAAAATACCATTGCTTTCGTATCGATCTTGAAAAAATTGGTGGGGATAAGGTCCTTCTTGGGTTTCGGTTACCGCATCGGTAATGGCAAATAGCCGAGGGCCCATGGCTTTGTGGGCAATGCGAATGGCTGCCCAGTCCACATGGTATCCATCGGGAACAATGCTGCTCTTGACGCTGTAGTGGTCCATGATGGCGCCCACCATTCCTGGGGCCCGGTGTTGCAAACCACTCATGGCATTGTACAAATGGGTAGCGGCCGGTACACCGGCATCAAATGCACGGGTAGCTTCTTGGTAACTGGCTTGGCTGTGGCCAGCAGACACCACCATGCCGGCCGCCATGATCTCAGCCACCAGCGCAGGTTCTACCACTTCGGGCGCCAAAGTGATCATTGTTACGACACCTTTTCCCAAGGCCAAGATTTCTCTCACTTCTGTTGCAGTGGGTGAATGAATAAATGCCAAGGAATGGGCGCCTCTTTTTTCAGGATGGATCCAAGGTCCTTCTAGGTGAAGCCCCAAACAACCTTTGCCACCATTGTTTTGATAGGTCCTCACTGCTTCCATGGCAGCTTTAAATACTGCTAAGGAATTGGTGGCCACTGTTGGCTGAAACCAAGCCGCGCCTCCGGCGCGGCAATACTGCGCTATTTTTTCAACGGTTTGGGCGCTAGGCTCCACACTCAACAAACTTCCCCCCGCACCATAGATTTGCAAATCAACCAAGGCCGGTATCAAATAAGGAACAGTGGTGTCCACAGATGACCCATGGCTGACACCAGGTCCCAAGTTGACCCATCTATCCTTTCCCCAAGTCAATACCCAATCTTTGTGCCAAGCTTGGCCATCAAAATATTGTTTTGCTTGAATGTGTCGCAAAGAAGATGAAGCATTGCTGAGCATGAAAAAATATTAGGGATGAAGGGTAAAACTGTCACCATCTTTCCAAAAAGGAAACTGCTCCCGCACGCGTTGCAGATGGGTTTTGGTGAGGGTTTCGGTGTGAATCCCGTTTTCACTTTCTGCCGTCCACAACAGATTTCCCAAAGGATCCAAGACCCGGCTATCGCCCGAATGGGCAATGCCATTGCCATCTTCTCCTGTGCGGTTGACCCCAATGACATAAGCCTGGTTTTCAATGGCCCGAGCGGCCAACAAAGTTTTCCAAGCATGGCTGCGCCTTTCGGGCCAATTGGCCACATAGAGCAAAACATCGTACTCGGGTTTACCGTGTTGTACTTGTTGTCTGGCCCAAACGGGAAAGCGCAGGTCATAACATATTTGCAAATGAATTCTCCACCCGCCTACAGCAGCCATTACCCGGCTGTTTCCAGCCGCATAATGTTGGTCTTCGCCGGCGTAAGCAAATCGGTGTCTTTTGTCGTATTTGCCCAAACTGCCATCGGGCAAAACCCAAAGCAACCGGTTGAAGAAAGCATCTCCTTCCTTCACCATGAGGGATCCCGTTAAAATGATTTTGCGTTGACGGGCCTGGTCCTGCATCCAGCGAATGGTAGGGCCCTCCATGGTTTCGGCCAATGCCTCAGGGCGCATGCTGAACCCAGTTGAAAACATTTCTGGCAAAACCACCACTTGGCCCAACACGGCAACTGCATCTAATTGCGATTCAATGGCACGCAAATTGGCAGCTTTGTCTTCCCACAACAAGCTTGTTTGTACCAGACTAAATGAAAGGGACTCCATGGCAGCAAGTTAAGACTTGGTCTTGATTCCGCTACTGAAAGCGATA
>RDYY01000356.1 GCA_004293505.1 Sphingobacteriia bacterium
TTTTCCGCAAATGAAAGCCTTTCCTGATGTTGCCCCATAAAAAGCAACATTTCCAATGATGGTATTGGCAGCGGCATTTAATGGTGAGCGGGGAGAAGGATAGATGACCAAATGCGCACCACTGAGTCCTTTTCCAACATAGTCATTGGCATCACCTTCTAAAACCAGCTGGATCCCAGAGCATGCAAATGCACCAAAACTTTGTCCAGCTGTTCCTGTAAAGTGGAATTGGATGGTATTGTCAGGTAAATTGTTGTTTGGAAATGCAAGGGTAATGGCATGGGACAACATAGTACCCACTGTTCTGTTGGTATTCTGAATGGCAAAGCTTGCTTGAACAGGTATTTGTTTTTCCAATACAGGAGCAACTGCTGCCAATAATTTCCAGTCTAAAATATCTTTTAGCCCATGGTCTTGCACCACAGAACAGAATGCGGTATCAGCCGTTGACTTTTTTTCTTGGTACAGTAAGCGGGACAAATCCAAGGACCTTGTTTTCCAATCTGTTTGGTCATTTTGTTGTTTCAAACACTGACTTTGTCCAATCATTTCCTCTACCGTCTTGAATCCCAATTCTGCCATGATTTCCCTTAACTCTTGGGTAATGAACCTAAAAAGCCTGACCACGTGTTCTGGGTCACCAGTAAATTTTTTTCGCAATGTTTCATCTTGCGTTGCTACACCAACAGGACAGGTATTGAGGTGACATTTGCGCATCATGATACATCCTTCAACAACCAATGCTGCAGTGGCTACTCCCCATTCTTCTGCCCCTAGCAAAGCGGCAATGGCAATGTCTCGGCCAGTCTTCATTTGGCCATCAGCTTGCACCACAATGCGGCTGCGCAATCCATTGCGAACCAAAGTTTGGTGGGTTTCTGCCAAGCCCAATTCCCAAGGCAATCCAGCATGTGTGATAGATGAAAGGGGTGATGCGCCAGTGCCCCCATCCATGCCAGCAATCAATACTACATCTGCTTTTGCTTTGGCAACACCCGCTGCAATGGTTCCCACCCCAGCTTTGGAGACCAATTTGACATTGATCCTGGCTGTTCTATTGGCATTTTTTAAATCAAAAATCAATTGAGACAAATCTTCAATGGAATAAATATCGTGGTGGGGGGGAGGAGAAATCAAGCCTACTCCAGGCGTGGCATGCCTGGTCTTACCAATCCATTCGTCCACTTTGTGGCCAGGCAATTGTCCGCCCTCACCTGGTTTTGCCCCTTGCGCCATTTTGATTTGGATTTCATCTGCTTCGGCCAAATACCTAGCAGTTACCCCGAATCGCGCGGATGCCACTTGTTTGATGGCAGAACGCATGGAGTCTCCATTGTCTAATGGGGTGTATCGTTGCTCGTCTTCTCCACCCTCACCGGTATTGCTTTTTCCTCCCAGTCGGTTCATGGCAATGGCCAATGTGGTATGGGCTTCCCAAGAAATGGATCCAAAAGACATGGCACCAGTGGCAAAACGC
>RDYY01000357.1 GCA_004293505.1 Sphingobacteriia bacterium
CCAAAGGTTTTGACTTGCTGCAAAAACACATTGGTCATGCCCGTTCTGTTTTTCAAGACCCGGTAAGCGGCGTCATCCAAGTTTTCTTGTTCGCCTACCACATCGCCCAATAAACTCAGTTTACCTTGGTAAGCTGCTAGGTCCGATTGGATCAACAATACTTTTAGCTTGTTTTCTTCAAACCCAAAAATGACACAGTCCACTGAGACGGCAATTTTGGGATAAGACTTGAAAAGGGGCGCAGTTTCTTGGATCAACTGTTGGGCAACAGCCGTGTTGGGCACCATTTTGTTCATACGCACAAGGTTGGCAAGCGATGGAAGGGTCAGTGTTTGCTGTGATAAAATTAAGGAGGATGGGCTACATTTGGTCCTCATTCTTTAAAATTGACATGTATACCCCGGAATCGGTTCAAGGCTTGATGTTGGCCACACAGGAATGGCTGGAAAAAACCTCCGAAGGCCCGTCCGGTCAGCCATCATTGGGTGAATTCTTGGAAAAAGATGTAGAAAGCCTGCAAGCTGTTTTGCGTTTCCATGAATTCCGCTACTATGTAGAAAACCAAGCTTTGATCAGCGATGGCCAATACGACCAATTGTACAAAACTTTAGCCGCCATTGAGGCCTTGCACCCCCAATGGGTAAGGGCCGATTCGCCTACGCAAAGGGTGGGCAGCAGCCTTAACCAAAACTTTACAACCCTGCCCCACTTGGTGCCCATGTTGAGTCTGGACAATTCTTACAATGCTGATGACTTAACTGATTTTGACCGCAAAGCCAGAGAGGGGGCAAAGGGAGAAATCCTTGCCTATTGTGTTGAACCCAAATTTGATGGGGCCAGTATTTCATTGGTGTATGAAAACGACCAATTGGTGCGGGCCTTGACCCGGGGCGATGGGGTGGCCGGAGAAGAAATCACCCAAAACATCCGCCAAATTCGTTCCATCCCTTTGTCGGCTCCTTTTTCCAGCTTGGGCATAGAACAAATTGAAATCAGGGGTGAAATCATTTTGTCCAAACAAGCTTTTGATGCCTACAACCAAAAGCTGATAGAAAAGGGCGAGAGCCCCTTGGCCAATCCCCGCAATGCGGCGGCGGGCAGTTTGCGCATGAAGGACCCCAAAGAAGTAGCAGAAAGAAATTTGGATGGATTTTTCTACCACATCAGTCATGTGCAAAGCACCAGTGGCCAACTGGCTTTTGACACCCATGCTGCTGCTTTGGATTTGCTCTGGAAAATGGGATTTCGTTCACCCCAAAAAGAGAAAAAAGTATTTGCAGACATAGAAGGTGTGATTGCCTTTTGTGCCCAGTATGAGGCCCAACGTGACGATTTGCCTTACGAAATAGATGGCATGGTGGTCAAGGTCAATCAACTGGCTTTACAAGACAGATTGGGCATGACTTCTCACCACCCCCGCTGGGCCATTGCTTTTAAATTCAAAGCCAGACAGGCTACAACGGTCTTGCGACAAGT
>RDYY01000358.1 GCA_004293505.1 Sphingobacteriia bacterium
ACCGCACAAATTATCGATGTTATTTTTTCCTGCAGTGTATTGACCCAATGCTATTTGTGTCGTCACGACCAATGCCAAGAAGCTTACAATTTTCATGTTGTCTATTTTTTTACGATTCGGCGACAAAAAAATGACAAGAACATGACAGAGGGTGTCAAATTCGGGAATTAGGTTTTACGCAATCAGGAAAACATATTGCTATATACAACAACATCACCGCTATTTGAATTAGCTTTTGCCATTTGCAATGTGGCTAACCATCATCACATTCGTAGTTAACAAGTAAAATGAACTAAATTCATTGCGTACTCATATTTATTTGAAACCATGAAGCAACTCATTTTCTTGCTAATTGTTTTTGTCTTTTTTGGGTGGGCTTGTAAGAATCCTCAACCCGATCCCTTTCAAGAACAAATTGTTACTGCATCAGATTCATTAAAGGACCTTACTTCTTTCACTGGAAATTATGTAAATGAAGATTATTTTAAACGCCATCAGGGATATGATTGGGTAGCCATTCAAGTCAGTTCCAAATCTGATTCTGTCTTGCACATAGCCGTTCGTTCTCGATATGACCGGAAAAAGCCAACTTGTACTTTTGACGCAGATGTAGTTGCGGTTGCGCCCAATAAATTTGAAGCTACCCTATCGAACAAAAAAATCCTTATTGTTTTCAGAGATCATTCCATCAGCATCAATACAGCAGATTCCTCCGACAAAGACATGTTGCGGTATTACTGTTCAGGTGGGGGTAATTTTGCAGGAGTTTATCAAAAGCTATCTGAGCCCATTGACGCACAACAAATTGACCCCCGGATTTTTGTAAAAACTTTGTACAATGGTTCCATTGGTTTTGATGTCAGTACAGTTGCAAAGGGTCTGGGCCAGCAATTGGTGGTGCAGCCTTTTGGCTTAACCATTGATAACCAAAAAATTGAAATGGCATTGCAGGGCAAGGTTACTGGTGCCGAGCTAGGCGATTTGAACATAGATGGATTTCCCGAATTACTTGTTTATACTGTGTCTGCGGATGGCCAATACAGGGCCGAAGCAATAGGCTTTTCTGTTAACAAGGGAAAGTCGGTCAGCCAAGTTTATTTTCCTCCCCTTACTGAAAACCCCAAGATCAGCAATGGTTATAGGGGTGGCGATGAATTTGCCATTGTAGAAAGCAATTTGGTACAAAGGTTCAAAACCTTTAAAGATGGCAATGACAGTTTGGTGCCAACTGGTAAAATGCGGCAAATTCAATATAAGTTGAAAGATGGGGAAGCCATGCGGAAATTTGTGCTGGATAAAATAGTTGAATTCTAGCAACAACCAAACAGATCAAATTACTGGGGAACTTACCGCTTCTCCCTGAAAAAAGCCTTCATCAAAAAAGCACATTCGCTTTCCAGTACGCCGCCTTGTAATTCGGTTTTGGGATGAAAGGGCCAGCGGTCTTGGGTAAATTTTCGGTATCCATTTAAATTTTCGGTATCCATTTTTTTCATCGGAGGCGCCATACACTATGCGCCCCAGTTTACCCCAATACAAAGCCCCGCAACACATGATGCAGGGCTCTAGGGTAACATATAAAGTGGCTTCGGGTAAATACTTGGTGCCCAAAGCGCTGTAAGCACTGGTCAAGGCCAAAATTTCGGCATGGGCCGTGCTGTCGTTCAACAACTCTACTTGGTTGTGCCCGCGGGCAATGATGCGGTTGTTCAATACCACCACAGCACCCACGGGAACTTCATCGGCATCATAAGCGGCTTGGGCTTCTTTCAAAGCCTCTTGCATAAAATGCTGGTCTGGGTCTAACAAGGACATGCTTATTTTTTCAACAAGAGCACGTACTTCACCATTTGCTCGGCATCGGCCTGGCTAACAGCAGGGTGAGGTGTCATGGGTACTTCGCCCCAATTGCCTTTTCCGCCTTTGATGATTTTCTCGGCCAACATCTTCACATTGGCTTCTGTGTTCTCGTATTTGGCAGCCACTTCTTTGTAAGATGGTCCAATGAGTTTGTCGTTCACTTTGTGGCAAGTCAAGCAATCGCTCTTGCCCACCAAAGCCAGACCCGCTTTGTAATCGGGGTTGCTGCTTAAATCGTTGGTGGCCGGTGCTGGGGCGGCGGCATCAGCTGATGCTGCAGGTTTTTCTTCGGTTTTGGCGCCGCCGCCACAACCTGTTGCCAAGGCCGCGAGGGCAATGGTGACCA
>RDYY01000359.1 GCA_004293505.1 Sphingobacteriia bacterium
AGATAGGTATAAAAACGAAGCCCGGCATCGGGGATGTCAAACAAGACCAAGTCCAAAGCCTGGAGCTGCGCTTTGCTGGGCGCCAATTGTTCGCCATACAAACTGGTGATGGGCAGTCCAGTCAGCGGGTCCATGCCGTGGGGCATGGCTTTACCATCGGCCCCCTGGGCCATCATTCCATGTTCGGGCGAAAACAAATGCACCAGGTTAAAACCCGCTTCCAGCAAGGCTTTTCGGCTGGGGATGCCTTGGGCGGTGCAGGCGGCTGCATTGGTCACCAGGCCCAGTTTTTTTTCTTTCCAGGCAGGAGTGGTCTTCAACAATTGGTCTATGCCAAATTCAATCTTGTGCATGGGGATGGGGCAAGAACCCGCTTTCTTTTTTCAAAGCTTCTACCACTTCTCTAATGATGGGGCAGCGCTCATAGTGCATAAAGGTGGTAAAGAGCCGCTTGTTGAAATGGGGGAGGTGAAGGGCAGGAAATTCTCGGCACCCAGAAAAGCGTTCGGGATAAATGGTGCAAGCATTGCCGGCCAAAAATGCACAAGGCATTTGGTTCATGACCATGCGCCCACTGCTGCCTTTTTCCAGGTATTGAGCGTCAAAAGCCGCGCGGGTGGTGTTCAAATGATGGGAGAGGGCATCGGCTTCGGCCTCTTCTACCACAATCATCAAACTGCGACAACAATTGCCACAGGCCAAACAATCAATTTCTGGGCTGATGCGCTGTTCCAAAGCTTGCACCTGCTGGTCAATGGCAACTGGGTCTTGTTGCTTGAGCCAATCGGCAAAAGCTTGGTTCTCGGCCAAGAGGTTAGCGGGGCTCATGCTCAAATGTAACAAAGGCAGGACGGGCTTTGGCAAAAAAAACCGGGTCGGAGGAATTTATCCACAATAAAATCGGGATTGTAGAAAAGTATAATTTGGCACCGCTTTGGGCAAGGTAGATTTGCCCTTTGCTGGAAGAGATCCTATGGCAACAGAAAAACAAACCCCCGTTCAATACAACGAAGACTCGATCAAGTCCCTGGACTGGCGCGAACACATCCGCTTGCGCCCGGGCATGTACATTGGCAAATTGGGCGATGGCTCGGCGGCCGATGATGGCATTTATGTCTTGGTCAAAGAAGTAATTGACAATTCCATTGATGAATTCAACATGGGGGCGGGCCGACAGGTAGAGCTGACCATCGAGAACAAAGCGGTTACCATTCGCGACTATGGCCGGGGCATTCCCTTGGGCAAAGTGGTAGATGTGGTCAGCAAGATCAACACAGGGGCCAAGTACGATTCCCAAGCTTTCCAAAAAAGTGTGGGCTTGAACGGGGTGGGTACCAAGGCCGTGAATGCTTTGAGTGCCTCTTTTGTGGTGACGTCTTACCGCGATGGCCGGGCCAAAAAAGCCGAATTTGAAAGAGGGGTCTTGGTCAAAGAGCACAAAGAAAGTGCTACTACCGAGGCC
>RDYY01000360.1 GCA_004293505.1 Sphingobacteriia bacterium
TTGGTTGGCCAACCAGGCTTTTAATTTAACAGGATCCAGGTAAGCTTGGGCAATGGCAGCCACAGATTGGTGAACAAAAGCTGGCATGAACCAGGGATTTTCTCGCACAGCCCGCTCTTGGGTGGCTACCCATTGTTCTTCATCAGACAAAAGATATTGCCTTAATTTTTCAAGTAGGTCCAATCTTTGTGGTAAAGTCATTTTTGGCCCTTATTTTTGGGACTGCAAATGTAAACATATGGCCATCAAGATTACCGAAGAATGTATCAATTGTGGCGCTTGCGAGCCCGAATGTCCCAACAATGCCATTTATGAGGGTGGGGTAGAGTGGGCCATCGCCGATGGGACCACCATCAAAGGTGCTTTTCAACTCATGGACGGCAGCTCGGTGGATGCCGCCGATCGCTTTGCTCCCATTAGTTCTGACACCTATTACATCGTTCCCAACAAATGCACTGAATGCCAGGGTTTTCATGAAGAACCCCAATGCGCAGCCGTCTGTCCTGTGGATTGTTGTGTACCCGATGAGATGTACCAAGAGACCGTGGAAGAGCTGATGGGCAAAAAGGCCAAAATGCACATTTAATGCACACCGCTGTGTGCCAAAGTTTTGGATCAAAAGCTTGCAAAAGCCAATTCCAGTAAATACCTTACACTACTTATTTGTCGGACGGGTTCCGACATCCAATAACGGCGGGTGATATTTCCCGTTACCGAGAGGGAAGAGATGAAGAATTTCTTCCCTTTTTTGTGCCCCACCCTTTGGGCGCTTCGCTTATATTTGCCCCAGAAGCAAGCACATGTCCAAACAAAAAATTGCCTTGGTAACAGGGGGCCTCAGTGGCGAAGCACAGATCAGTTATAAATCGGCCCAAACCGTGGGCACGCACATAGACCGAAACATTTATGATGTTTATACCATCGATATCCAACCCAGTGGATGGTGGTTTGTGGATGAAAGGGGGGAACTGACACCGGTCGATAAAAATGATTTTTCTGTGGTGTCGGGTGGAGAAAAAACCAAGTTTGACTTGGCCCTGATGTGCATCCATGGTACCCCAGGTGAGGATGGAAAATTACAAGGCTATTTTGATCTCTTGGGTATCCCTTATACCAGCTGTGATGCGGCTACTTCTGCCTTGACCATGAACAAGCGCTATACTGTAGCAGTTGCTGCATTTGGGGGTATCCATGTGGCCCGCTCCCTGCATTTGTTCCGGCACACGCCCGTGGCTCCCGAAACCATTTTGGCACAACTCAGTTTGCCCCTCTTTGTGAAACCCAACAGTGGGGGCAGCAGCATTGGCATGAGCAAAGTGAACGCAGCCCAAGAATTGGGGCCCGCTTTGGAAAAAGCTTTTCGCGAAGACGCTCAGTTATTGGTAGAAGAATTCATCAGTGGCCGAGAATTTACCATTGGTGTTTTCAAACAAGGCAACCTGATAGAAGTATTGCCCATT
>RDYY01000361.1 GCA_004293505.1 Sphingobacteriia bacterium
GAAGAGGGGCAACCGCTGCAAGAGCCTTGCAACATCAAGTTCACCACCCCATCGTTGTAGCTCCTGAATTGAATGGCGCCACCATCCATTTCTACTGCGGGCTTAACATAGTTTTCCAATAATTCTTTGACGCGTTTTACAATGTCATCATCATCGGCACTGACCGTATTGGTGGCTTCTTGTTTGAACTTGGCCACTTCTTCTTCGTTGACCACTACGCCCCCGTTTTCCAAGTATTCTTTCAGAAAATTCTTGATGGTGGGGATCACGTCCTGCCAGTCTTCGGTTTCCAAAGTCTTGGTCAGGGTGATGAAATTACTGGCAATGAATACGCCTTTGATAAAAGGAAAGCTGAACAATTCCTTGGCCAAGGGTGAAGGGCCGGCCAGGGATTCTTCTGCAAAATCAATGCTTTTTCCGGGGTACAACAATTTGTTGGCCACGAATTTCATGGTCTCCGGGTTGGGGGTCATTTCCGTATAGATGCTGATGACGGGGTTGCCTGTTTTGATCATAACCAATGGATATAAGGGTTCAAGAATACAAAATTAAAACATTCTGCTGCCAAAAGGGTTCACCCAGCCCATCTGCGGGGCGAATTGCCCTTATTTTTCGGATATCGCAAACCCTCCCAATAAAAAACATGGTTTTGGCGTTATTCCTACTTAGATCTAGACCCATTTACCATGCGGCGCCCCCTTTATTTCCTGGCCTTCCTCTTGCTTTGCTGGCAAACAAGTTTTGCCCAAGGCCCGGGTTTTCTCATGGGAATAAGGCTCAATGGCGGGGAAGCCACCGAAAACCAGGTGCCGGGTACCCTGAACCAGCAATATGCTTATCCCACAGAAGAAGAAGTAGAATATTACTACCGCAAAGGCTTTCAATTGGTCTGCCTGCCCTTTCGTTGGGAAAGAATCCAAAAGGCCTTGGGAGAAGAATTAAACGCCAACGACGTAGCGGCCATGCGCAAAGTCATGGGTTGGTGCAACAGCCGGGGCATGAAAGTCCTGTTGAGCATGCACAATGGTGGGCGCTACCGCCGCTATGGCATTGATTTTATTTTGGGCAGTGCCACGGTGCCCCGCAGTGATTTTGCCGATGTTTGGAACAAAGTGGCCAATGTGTTTTCGGGTTACAACAATTTGTATGGTTATGAGATCATGGCCGAACCCCACGACATGCAATCATTCGATTGGCAGCAGAGCGCACAAGCGGCCATTACCGCGATCCGCGACGCGGATCGCCGCAGCACCATCATCATTGCCGGCGACAATTTTGCAGCAGCCGATACTTGGAACGAATACAGCGACAAGCTCCGCAACCTGACTGATCCACAAGACAAGCTCTTGTACAACGCCCACTGTTATTTTGACAATGATTTTACGGGTCGTTACCTCTATTCTTTTGACCAAAACAAAGCCGAGGACCAAACCGGTGTCAAAAGGGTAGCGCCATTTGT
>RDYY01000099.1 GCA_004293505.1 Sphingobacteriia bacterium
GTAGCTTCTTCATATACCCGAAAACATTCTCCTCTTTCGTCGTCATCGTGATAAGTACGGGGGCCTGTCCATTCAGGTTTGCACTTGATGCCAAAATGGTTGTTGGATCTTTTGACCAATGGGCTGGTGCCCGATTGGGACTCAACTATGGCTTGGGCCAAGGTAATAGAGGCCGGTACGCCTGTGCGGCGCATTTCTTCCTGAGCAATGTTTTTGTATTGCGCCACATAAGCTTGGGTAGTGGGGTTTTGGGCAAGCACTGTGGTGCCCCCCACTGCCAAAACCAAGGTCATGATGTATGTTTTAAACCCCATGGTTGTTTTTTTTCCTGATCAAACTGATGCCATCCCTAACAGAAAGCAAGAGTACTTCCCACCGTGGATCGGTCTTGATGGCTTGGTTAAAGTCTTGCACGGCTTTGGCATTTTTTCCACTGACAGGCGTTTGTAACACTTGTCCATGAAAAAGGGTATTGTCCACAATTACCAATGCGCCTTTTGCCAACACAGGCAACAATTGTTCCAAATACTGGGCATAGCCCGTTTTGTCTGCATCCATAAAAACCAAGTCCCAAGGATGGTGCAAAGTCTTCAAGATCTCGTGTGCATCACCCTCATGCAAATGTAAGGACACCTGGGGCATGAATTGGTTAAAATTGCGCCGGGCAATGGCTGCTTCAGCCGGTCGGGCTTCAATGGAATGGAGTTCTCCTCCCGGCGCCAGTCCCTCTGCCAAACACAAGCCGCTGTAGCCTGTAAAACTACCAATCTCTAAGATATACCTGGGTTGTTTCAAGCTGCTGAGCAGGGCCAAGAACCTGCCCACCACTGGCCCACAGAGCATGTGGGCTTTGGGGTGCAAGGACAAAGTCTCCGCTTCAATGGCCGCCAAATAGGCTGGTCCGGGGGAGCTCATTTCTTTGGTATAGGCTTCGGCCAAGGGCAATAACCATTCCATGCTTAACTCTTTTGCATGGCATTGTTGTCCTTGCCCAATCCTTTGCCCGACACCAACAACAAACCCAAAAAGGTTAGACTGCCATTGATGAGCAAAACCAATAAACCAATTTCAAAAGACCCAAATAATTTGGCCTGGTTGGTTTCAATCAACAGACACAACAGGGGGGCAGCCACGCACACATAGGGCACAAATTTGTCTTTTACACTTTTTTGGGTAAGCATGCCAAAGGCAAAAAGCCCCAACAATGGGCCATAGGTATAAGCGGCAATTTTCAAGATAACACCAATCATTGAAGGGTTATTGACCCATTTAAAAACCATGACAAAAAGCAAAAAGAGGGCAGCAAAACCCAAGTGAACCGTTTGGCGAATTTTTTTTCGTCGGGCTTCTGTTAGGTTTTCGTTGCGGTTGATGCCCAACATGTCAATACAAAACGTAGCGGTCAGGGCGGTGATGGCCCCATCTGCACTGGGAAAGAGGGCAGAAATCAAGGCTATGATAAAAATGACGGAAACCACGGGTGGCATGTGTTCCAGGGCAATGGTTGGGAAAATTTTGTCGCCATTAACGGTGATGCCCAATTTTTCGGCATAGAGATACAGCAAGCCGCCCAAGAACAAGAAAATCAAAATCACCAACATCAGTACAACGGCCATGGACATGACATTTTTTTGCGAATCTTTCAGGTTCTTGACCGAAATATTTTTTTGCATCATTTCTTGGTCCATGCCCGTCATGGTCAAAGTGATGAAAGCCCCCGCTACAATTTGCTTCACAAAAAACAAGGAACTGTTGGGGTCGGTAAAAAAGATCTTGGTATAACCATGGCTTTGCATCTGGTCCAAGCTCTCTCCAAATCCCAAGCCCAAGGTTTGTAAAATATAAAAAACGCAAATGACCAAACCCGCCAACATGCAAGAGGTTTGCAAGGTGTCGGTATACACAATGGTTTTGACCCCGCCTTCAAATGTGTACAACAAAATCATGGCCAAAATGATGAGGGTGGTGGCCCAAAATGGTATGCCAAAACTGTTCAATATGGCTTCTTGTAAAATATTGACCACCAAATAAAGGCGGGCCGTAGCCCCCAAAGTGCGGGAAAGGATGAAAAAGGAGGAACCTGTTTTATAGGATAAAAAGCCCAATCGGGTGCCCAGATAATTGTAAATCGAGGTCAGGTTAAGTTTGTAGTACAAGGGCAACAATACATAGGAAATGGCCAAGTAGCCCAACAAATAACCAATGGTAATCTGAAAATAAGCAAATCCATCTTTGGCCACTGCCCCGGGAACGCTCACAAAAGTGACCCCACTCAAAGAAGTGCCCACCATGCCAAAAGCCACCAGCATCCAATTGCTGTTTTTGTTGCCAATGAAAAAAGAATGGTTGTCACTGCCTTTGCCCGTGATGCGGGCCACCACCAAGAGCACCAAAAAATACCCAATCACAAATGAAAACAAGAGCAGGGGAGACATGGCAAAAAGATTAAGTTTAGATAAACGGTAAAGTAGTGAATTTTATTCAGCTAATTTGCGCTTAATTCATACCCCATGCACAGTGCTGCTTCCCCCTTGTCTTCTCCCTTTGTTCTACAACAACTGGCTGTTTTTTGTGGTTCACGTTCAGGTCTGGATCCTGCTTTTGTAGAAGACGCCAAACAATTGGGACAAGCCATGGCCCAACACCAAATAGGCTTGGTATATGGCGGTGGGGGCAAGGGTTTGATGGGGGCCGTTGCCGATGCTGTATTAGCGGGACAGGGCCAAGTGATAGGGGTGATTCCTGAGGTCTTGGTGGGTTTTGAAGCCCAGCACCCGGGCGTCAAAGACATGCGGGTGGTGAGTGACATGCATGTGCGCAAAAAACTAATGTATGAATTGTGTGATGCGGCTTTGATTTTGCCTGGGGGCAATGGCACTTTGGATGAGTTGTTTGAAATGCTCACCTGGAATACGTTAAAGATCCACAACAAGAAAATTTTTGTGCTCAACCCCCAAGGTTTTTATGACCATTTGGTGGCACATATTGTGCACATGCAAGCCCAGGGTTTTTTGTACGAGGAATGGTCGGACCGATTGGTGGTGGTCAATTCAGTAGCCGAATTCATCGCTTGGATGGCCGCAAATACATCCCAAATCCCGCCCGCAAAATAGGCTGGGCATTTCCAAATTGATCCCGGTAAGGACTCAAAGGGTCTTGCAAAATATCTATCATCAAGCTAAAGTAGGAGTAACGTTGACCCAGGGTGCGGTTGCCGTATCCTATGCCCACCAATACACTGGGGGTGGAATACCTTTGCTGAATGGTTTGATTGGCCCCAAAATCACGAAAAGTTGATTGGATAAAATTGTATTCGGGTTGAATTTGAAAATTCAAAAAGGGCAAGGGCCAGGCCCTCAAAAATCCACCACCGCCCCAATGAAAATATTTGTTGGTCGTATTGTTGATGTCCCTGGCATTCTCCGAAAAATAACTCAGGTTGGCCACTGCGCCCAAGTCCAGCCAATGGTTGATGCTGTAGCCGTATTCTGGATTCAGTCCAATGGCAAACGAGCGACCAGAGAAGCCCAAATTGATGCCCCCACCCACAAAACTCTTTTCCCTTTTAAATCCCTTTTCAACGGGTGAGGCGCTTTCATTTACTTGTGCCAAAACTGGCAGCCCTGCCAGCACCAGATAGCACAAGCACAACAAAAAAGATTTACGCATCTTGGAGATCAAAAATTTTACCTGCATTCAAAATATTGTTGGGGTCAAATGCTTTTTTGATGGCCCGCATCAGCATCAAGTTAGCCGGCTGAAAAACCGTTTTGAGGTAGGGCTTTTGGATCAAACCAATGCCGTGCTCACCACTGATGGTCCCGCCCAATCCGTGTACCAATTCAAATAATTTTTCCAACGCTGCTGTCATTTCTGCATTGCCGTGGCTGTTTTTGATGGTGGGGTGGTTGATGCGGATGTGGAGGTTGCCATCACCAGCGTGGCCATAACACACGGCGTGAAACCCATGTGCTTTTCCCAGTTCTTTAACGCCTCGAATCAATTTGGGTAATTCGGCGCGGGGCACCACCGTGTCTTCTTCAATGGTGTATCCGCTGGTTTTTACGGCTTCTGCCACGCGTCGACGCAGCTTCCAGAGCTCTGTTTTTTGCTGGGCATCATCGGCAAAAAATATTTCGCCTGCATCAAAATCATTGAGCAAAGCGGCAATGGCTTCCATGTCTTGCATCAATAAGTCCAGGTTGTTGCCGTCTACTTCAATGATGAGGTGGGCAGCAATCTCGTCATTTACAGGAACGGCCGTACTGTCCACCATTTTGCTCACGATCTTCAGGGCATCAATTTCTACCAATTCCAATGCACTGGGCACAAAGCCAGCCCGGAAGATGGCACTCACGGCTTCACTTGCTTTTTCCAAAGAAGCAAAAGGTACCAACATGAGCAAATCATGTTGCGGATGGGGAATCAGTTTGAGCACAATTTTGGTCACAATCCCCAAGGTTCCTTCGCTGCCCACAAACAACTGGGTTAAATTATAGCCCGTAGAATTCTTCAACACATTGGCTCCCGTCCAAATGATCTCACCTGTGGGCAAAACAACTTCTAAATTCAATACATAGTCCTTGACCACACCATATTTGACGGCTTTGGGGCCACCACTGTTTTCTGCAATGTTGCCACCAATGAAACAACTGCCTCGGCTGCTGGGATCGGGAGGATAAAACAATCCTTTTTCTTTGACCGCGTTTTGCAATACTTCTGTGATCACACCGGGTTCTGTGGTCACTTGTAAATTCCTTTCATCAATCTCAATGATGCGGTTGAATTTTTCGGTAGACAACAGTACCCCGCCCAAGTGGGGGAGAGCGCCACCACTCAATCCCGTGCCGGCTCCCCTGGGGGTAACAGCCAGTTTCTGCTCGTGGCAAAGTTTCATGATAGCAGAAACCTGTGCCGTAGTCTGGGGTTTGACCACTACTTGAGGCCAATAGACCAATTGTTCTGTTTCGTCGTGGCCATAATGCGCCAGGGTTTCGGCATCAACCAGGCAATTGTCAGCGCCTATGATGTTTTTGAGGGCTTCTAAAATGGCAGGAGAGATGGAAGTTTCTGCGGTATTCACAGTGTTATTGTTTGTGTGAAGGTAAGCTTTGCAGGTTTATGCAGGAATAGCTTTTTTGTATGTGTAAAATTAACACGTTAATCAGGACAAATTGGCCCCTCATTGTACCTTTGCAAACTAACAAACGATTGTTATTGATGAATGCTACCACGCTTTCCTTCGACGCCCAAAACTTGGTAAAACTCGGATTCCAAAACATGGGTCAAGTACATTATCAATTGTCTCCAGATGCCCTGACCGAACAAACCGTTTTGCGTCAACAAGGTGTATTGAACGACACGGGTGCTTTGTGCATCAACACAGGTGAGTTTACTGGCCGCAGCCCCCAAGACAAATTCATTGTCAAAGATGCCCTCACCGAAAACACGGTTCATTGGAACAATTTCAACATTGCCATTGAGGAAAAATATTTTCACCAATTGAAAGCCAAGCTCTTGGCTTATTTGGGACAAAAAGAAGAAATCTGGGTACGCGATGCTTATGCTTGTGCCGATCCAGCCTATCGCTTGAACATTAGGGTCATCAATGAAAACCCTTGGAGCAACCTGTTTGCTTACAACATGTTCTTGCGCCCCGCTGCTGCAGAACTGAGCCCCTTTCAACCGGACTGGCACATCATCCAAGCCCCCGGTTTCAAAGCAGACCCAGCGGTTGATGGCACCCGTCAACACAATTTTGCCATTGTCTCTTTTGCCCATAAAACCATTTTGATTGGTGGTACGGGTTATACCGGAGAGATGAAAAAAGGGATTTTCTCCGTATTGAATTATGTCTTGCCCCAAGATAAAAATGTCCTCAGCATGCATTGCTCTGCCAACATGGGTGATGCTGGAGACGTAGCCGTATTTTTTGGCCTCAGTGGCACAGGAAAAACCACCTTGAGTGCAGACCCCAACCGTAAATTAATTGGAGACGATGAACATGGTTGGACGGCAGATTCGGTCTTTAATTTTGAAGGCGGATGTTATGCCAAAACCATTGACCTGAGCGAAGAAAAAGAGCC